>JAVVPN010000020.1:37828-41648 GCA_036655755.1 Bacteroidales bacterium
TACATCATGGCTGCAACGGGCGACCGCGTGCCATGTGTCTTTGTAAAGAACGGAATGGTAGAGAATCTGGATCCGAACGATCCGATTCAGGTAAGCTACCGTAAGAATTTCGAAGGGGAACCAACCGGCCGTAAGAATCCGGAATTGTTGAAAATGCACCCTTCGCACGGTCATGACAACAGCATCGTAAACGGTATCTCTCGTATCGGATTTATGAAAGGGGGCAAATCTGCTCTTTGGAAAGACGAGAATATCGCCGATATGCTGACAGAGCAGGCTGTATCTTATATCGAGCAACACAAAGATGAACCTTTCTTCCTGTATTTCGCAACACAGGATGCTCACGTGCCGCGCGTTCCTTCCGAGCGTTTTGCAGGCAAGAGCGGGATGGGGCCGCGTGGCGACGTAATCCTTCAGTATGACTGGACGGTTGGCGAAGTTATGAATACGCTCAAACGTCTTGGCCTGGATGAAAATACAATCGTAATCCTTTCGAGCGATAACGGCCCGGTGGTAGATGATGGATACAAAGATCAGGCGGTAGAATTGTTGGGTGATCACAAACCGGCAGGTCCGTTCCGCGGAGCGAAATACAGCTCGTTCGAAGGGGGTACGCGTGTGCCGGCTATCCTTCGTTGGAACGGTAAAGTGAAACCTCAGGTGTCTGACGCTTTGGTGGGACAGATCGACTGGTTCGCTTCTTTGGCAGAAGTTGCGGGTGCTACGCTTCCTGAAGGGGCTGCTCCGGATAGCCAGAATCAGCTGAAAGCTTGGTTGGGTAAAGACAAAAAAGGTCGTGAATGGTTGGTAGAGCAAAACTCTCACAACAAATTATCTTTGACTGACGGTCGTTACAAATACATCGAGCCGGCAGAAGGGCCAGCTAAAAACTTCCATACCGGTATCGAGCTGGGTCATAGTAAAGCTCCTCAGTTCTACGATCTGAAAAAGGATGCGGGCGAAACAGCCAACATGGCGGAAGATAAAGCTAAACTGATGCAGAAATTCCACGACAAACTGCAGGAGATTAAAGATAACCGCGTATTGCAGTAATCTTTTTAAAGATACATGATATAAAAGCGGGCGGATCATTATCCGCCCCTACGCATGGGGTATCGATTACCCCGTAGGGGCAGATAATCATTCGCCCGTTATCAAAAAACAGATTATATATAAATGAAGAATATTTTGGCACTTACGGCATTGTCGCTTGGTTCGCTATGTGCGTCTGATGGTGCGATGGCAGCGAACACAGTTCGTCCGATTGCGCTTTCCGACACAGCCACCTGGTATTTCAAGGAAGCTACCCAAACCGAATGGTTGCCCGCGGTAGTTCCCGGCACCGTACACGACGACTTGTTGCGTCTCAACCTGATTCCCGACCCGTTTTTCGGGACGAATGAAGATTCTGTGCAATGGGTGGAAGATAAGGATTGGGAGTATAAAACCACCTTCACCATCACACCCGATCAGCTTGCCCACGATGAGGCGATCCTCAACTTCGAGGGGCTCGATACGTTTGCCGATATCTATCTTAACGGCGCCCTGCTTAAACGCACGCAAAATATGTTTGTTGGCTATGAAATTCCGGTAAAAGCGTATTTGCAACCTGGTGTAAACCGCCTGAACCTGCTTTTCCATTCGCCGATGAAACAGGCGATGGGACAGTTCTTGAGCGCCGGTTTCACGTATCCTGCCGATAACGACCACCGCAAAGAGCGTGTCAGCATCTTTACCCGTAAGGCTCCTTACAGCTACGGCTGGGACTGGGGAATCCGTCTGGCTACTTCCGGTATCTGGCGCCCCGTTACCCTTTCTTTTCATGATCAGGTTAAAATCGACGATCTGTATATCCGTCAGCAATCGCTTACCGATAAGGAAGCGCGGCTGAACGTTCGTTTCGAACTGCAGAACCTAACCGATAAGCCTACCGCTGCCACTTTGCGCCTGACGGGAACACTCGACGGCAAACAGCAGGTGCAGAAAGAGCAAACCATCCGTCTGGAGCCGGGTTGCTCGGTCGATTCATTGCAACTGTCGATCAACGATCCGCAGCGCTGGATGCCGCGCGGGTGGGGTAAAGCGAATCTGTACGATATCGCCCTTACCGTAGAAGTCGACGGCAAAGAGGTGGCTCAAAAACAGCACCGTTTCGGTTTGCGTACCGTGCGTCTGGTGCATGAGCCCGATTCGGCAGGCCGTTCTTTCTATTTCGAGGTAAACGGCAAACGCTTGTTCGCCAAGGGATCGAACTACATCCCCGACGACGCGTTGCTCAATCGTGTAGATTCGGCACGCTATCGCCGCATGTTCCGCGATATGACCGAGGCCAATATGAATATGATTCGTATCTGGGGCGGTGGGGTATATGAAAACGATTACTTCTACGACCTTGCCGACGAAAACGGAATCCTGGTGTGGCAAGACTTTATGTTTGGCTGTACTGCCTATCCGCACGATCCTGCTTTCCTTGAAAACGTGAAAGAGGAAGCACGCTATAACATCCGCCGCCTGCGCAACCACGCGTCGCTTGCCCTATGGTGTGGCAACAATGAAGTAGAAGAGGGCATTAAATACTGGGGATGGCAGAAAAAATACGGCAAAGAGATTCACGATTCGTTCGTAAAAGGCTACGATATCCTGTTTCGTGAAGTACTGAAAGATCAGGTTGCCCAATACGACGACCGCCAATACGTACACGGTTCGCCGTTCTCGGCCAACTGGGGGCGTATCCCGTCGCTTGCTTCGGGCGACAGCCACTACTGGGGCGTATGGTACGGCCAGCAGCCGTTCGAGATTCTGGATACCAACGTGCCTCGTTTTATGAGTGAGTTCGGTTTCCAGTCGTTCCCTGAGATGAAAACCATCGCTACGTTCGCCGGTCCTGAAGACTTGGAGATCGAATCGACCGTTATGAATAAACATCAGAAGAGCTCAATCGGAAATCACCTGATCAAAACCTACATGGAGCGCGACTACATCGTGCCGGCGAAATTCGAAGATTTCGTATATGTAGGGCTTGTATTGCAGGGGCAGGGGATGCGTCATGGCTTCGAAGCGCATCGCCGTAACCGCCCGTATTGCGAGGGTACGCTCTACTGGCAGTTTAACGACAGCTGGCCTGTCGTATCGTGGGCCGGAGTAGATTACTGGGGCAACTGGAAGGCGCTCCATTATCAGGCTCAGCGTGCGTTCGAACCGATCCTGGTCAATGCGATTGAAGAGAAAGGGCAGTTCAACGTATATCTTCTTTCCGATTCGCTCGCGCCGGTTGAAAATGCGCGCCTAAGCTGGCAGCAGATCGACTTTGCAGGCAAACTGATTCAGAAAGGCTCATTAAAAACGTCGGTTCCGGCTAATGGCAATGTTTTGGCGATGAGCGTGGCCTCGGGCGATTTCGCTCAAAAGCGCAACAGCTCGTTCGTATTGTTCACGCTGAAAGACGCCAAAGGCAAAGAGATTGGCCGTACGGTTTATTTCTTCGAAAAACCGAAAGACCTTGCGTTGCCGCAGGTTACCGTACGCAAGCAGATGAAGCAGCGCGACGGAAGCATCGAGTTGACCCTTTCGGCCGACCGGTTGGCGAAAGATCTGTTTATCGAGATTCCGATTCAGGGCGCTCGTTTTACAGACAACTTCTTCGACCTCTTGCCGGGTGAAAAACGGAAGGTGATTATCACTTCGCCTGAAATCCGTAAGAACGGCGACTATCCGGTTACGGTGCGTCATTTGCGCGAAACGTATTAATAATATCTTATATCCCCGCTAAGCGAAAGTTATACTGTGCTTAACTGTGATAATACAAAAGCAGTCGGAAACT
>JAVVPN010000021.1:0-5070 GCA_036655755.1 Bacteroidales bacterium
CCTGAATTTTTATTCATTCCGCCCAATCACCACCCGGTTTTAAATCGGAATTTTTTTTTTGGATTCACATTCAATTCATTCTTTTTGGCTTGATTGTAGCGGGAAAATGTTACTAAATACTATCCTATCTGAAATAAATATATGATATTTCACAAACTGTCATTTAGTTTGTATTTTTGACAAATTGAAAGAAAAGAGTATTCCATTCGTAATTTATCGATTTTTTCACATTAAAGTCAAATAGTCATTTATCTTTCTCCAATTGATTTTTCAATGTATTGGCAGATTATGGCGATTTTATCACATTATTCTAATTTATACTGAACCTATGAGAAAATTGTTCACCAGTCTGTGTGTGGTGAGCGCAGTAGGTGCATATGCACAAACGCGTGAAATCAGCGGACAGATTCTGGACAGGGACACCAAAGAGCCTTTGGTAGGTGCGACGGTGTTCATCAGTCCCAATGAGAAGGGAGCAGCGGATTATATCCCGCAAGGTGTAATTGCCGATTACGACGGTAACTTTACATTCACATTACCCAAAAACGTTAAACAGGTTGTTGTTAGCTATCTGGGATATGAAGCTGTAACGGTGGATATCTCTAAGAAGGAACGCCATGTCGTATTCTTGGCTCCGTCAGTAAACGAACTACAGGATATCGTAGTAACCGGATATCAGAAAATCGAGAAACGTAAACTTACTTCGGCGATTACGAAGGTAGAGGCCGGTGAAATCAAACAGATTGGGGTAAGCTCTGTCGATCAATTATTAGAAGGACAGGTTGCCGGGATGGTTTCCACTCCTGCCAACGGGGGCCCGGGAGCGCCTAGCCGCATCCGTATCCGTGGTACTGCTTCTTTGAACGGTACACAAGATCCATTATGGGTAATCGACGGAATGCCGTTGGAAGGAAACGAGGTAGGAGTCGATTTCAACGACAAAGGCAATATCGATAACCTTTCAAATACGTCTATAGCGGGTCTGAATCCCGATGATATCGCAGACATCACAATCCTAAAAGATGCCGCTGCTACTGCAATCTATGGTGCGCGTGCAGCCAACGGTGTTATCGTGGTGACAACCAAGAAAGGACAGAAAGGCAAAATGAAAATTAATTTCAACGCCTCTACTTTCATTACAACCAAACCTGATTTCGATAAACTGAACCTGATGAACTCATCAGAGAAAGTAGACTTCGAATTATATATGGCACAACGTGGCGACATGTACAACCGTACGGATATCCTGCGCGGTGACATCGCTCGTATTCTGAATACAAACGGAGATTTGTCAAAATACCAGAGTCTGGGATGGGATGGTCTTTCTTCCGCTTCTCAAAACAGCATCAACGCGTTGCGCAATAACAATACAAACTGGTTCGACGAATCTTACCAAACGGCTATTAATCAACAGTATGGATTGAGCTTATCGGGTGGTAACGAGCTGGCTACCTATTATGTGTCTGCCGGATATTATGACGAGCAGGGTACAACGCGTGGTACCGGATTCAACCGTTTCAACTTGACGTCGAATCTCGACTTCAAAATCACCGATAAAATCAACTTCGGTATCGGATTGTTCGGTAACCAGAACAAGCGTACTTCTTATATGAGCGACACGGATGCACACACCAACCCGGCCCGTTACACACGTAACGTAAACCCGTACCGCACATTATATAATGAAGACGGAAGCTATTCGTACGATCCGGACATCGACCACGTAGATGACAAGTTGCTCAACTACAACTTGGCCGAAGAGCGCGAAAATACGAGCTATGAGCTCAACAACACTGCTTTGAAGGCATTGTTCTCTCTTGATTACCGTATTCTGAGAGGATTGAAATTCAATACGCAGTTTGGGATGGAGGTTGCCAAAACGGGAACTGAAAAACTGGCTAAAGAAAATTCGTTCTACCGTCGTAAATATCGTGAGTATTCAAGTTACCAAGGCGATAAATACATGCTTGAAGACAAAGGTGGTATTATCCAAAACTGGAATGAAAGCTTTTTCCAATACAACTGGAAAGCTCAGCTTGAATACAGCCGCACATTTGCCGAAAAACATGATATGGACTTGATGGGCGGGGTGGAGTTACGTCGTAACGAAACGGAAATTATCCATACGAAAGGTTTCGGATTCAACGAAAAAACATTGGAAACCCAATCGTTGACTTTCCCTACGACAACACTTGCCAATGACCCGCGTTTCCGTCAATATCAGAAATCGTTTGTTGAAAACGCATTCGTTTCTTATTATGGTACGGCTTCTTATACGTATGACAACCGTTATACCGTATTCGGAAGTATCCGTTTCGACGGTTCCGACCTGTTCGGTGCAGATCCGAAATACCGCTATCTACCATTATGGTCTGCTTCGGGAGCATGGAACATCAACCGCGAAGCATTCTTGGAAGATGTTGCATGGTTGTCGAACTTAAAACTTCGCGCATCATACGGTTTGCAGGGGAACATCGATAAAAACACGCGTCCGTTCGTAGTGGGCGACTGGAAAGAAAACCAAATCCTCCCGGGACAAAACGAAGATATGATTATCGTAACCACTCCTCCTAACCAGAACTTGCGTTGGGAAAAAACAGGAACGACGAATATCGGTCTTGATTTCGGAGTACTCAACAATCGCATCAGCGGTAGCATCGAAGGATATTACCGTAACAGTACCGACTTGATCGGTATTCACGAATTGTCGCAAGAGAACGGATTCGAATTCACGTCGATGAACTGGGCGCGCGTAACGAACCGCGGTTTCGAGGTAACATTGTCTACCCGCAACATCATCACGAAGAACTTCAGTTGGAGTACTGACTTCAATTTCTCAAGAAACAAGAGCAAGGTCAATGATATCCACGTTCAGGAAAACTCGAACGAGCCATCTTTGAAAGGATATCCGGTAAACGCTTTGTTCAACATCAAGACAGCCGGTCTGGATGAACGCGGCGTACCTCAGTTCTATAATAAAGAGGGTGAAATCGTAAGCCTGGAAGAGCGTTTCAAACTAAGCTCTATGGACTTTGGAAACGGCCCGGAACTAATCTTCTCTGATCTGACAAACAGCGAATACCGCGATTTGTATCAGTACGCAGGCGATAAGGATCCAAAATTCTCAGGTGGTTTCATCAACAAATTCCGTTATAAGAATTTCGATTTGAATATCTCGGCAAGTTTCAACCTGAAACAGATGGTACAGGCTACCCCTTCTTATACGGTAGGACAGATCGACGCGGGAGTAAATTATACTCGCGACGTGCTGAACGCTTGGTCACCACAAAATACAGGGTCAAGCCTTCCGGCACTAATCGGAAGTACGGGCGATACAGCTGTTCCATATCTGTGGTACAACAACTTCGACTCGTTCAATTCATACCGTCGTCTGGATATCTGGAGCAAAGAGATCAGCTACCTGCGTATCAATTCGATCCGCTTGGGGTATACCCTTCCTGCATCCGTTTTGAAAGGCAAATTCATCGAAAGCTGCCGTTTCAACGTAGAAGCTCGTAACCCATTCGTATTCGGAACAAACTACGACGGTTATTTCGATCCGGAAACTTATGGAAACATCTATGCTCAGCCGATTTCAAAAAGCTTCTCGCTGGGTGTAAACATGACTTTCTAAAAAAATAGATTCTATATGAAATCGCCATAACTCACCTAAAGTTGAGATACCCAACATAAGGTATATAAATGGCGCATTTATACTTTAATGTAAAAAATAGATTATATATAAATGAGATTAAAAAACATATTACTCTTAATCCCGGCGTTGCTGCTGGGATTAAGCTCTTGCAACTACCTCGATATCGTTCCGGTAGGCGAGGTAATTCCGGAAACGGTTACAGACTTCCGTGGAGTTCTGACAAGTGGATACTATTACATCCCAAAACATAAACAACTATTGAATGTTCGTTCGGACGAAATGGATATGCCGGGTTCAAGCAGCTCTTATATGGATATCGCCCGTTGGAATGATGCTACTACCAGTACATCGGCAATGGCATTTCCATGGCTCGATTTCTACCGTACCATCTTTTATGCGAATACGGTAATCCACGAAGGAGCAAATGCTAAGCCCGATGGCTCGGAACCAATCGAACAGCTACACGGCGAAGCTTATCTGCTTCGCGCCTATATGCATTTCGAATTGGTAAATATGTATGGGAAACCTTACAATGAAGCGACTGCGGCTACAGACAAAGCGATTCCGTTGAATCTGGTTACCGATATCGAACAAGTATTCCGCCGCGCAACCGTAGCGAAGGTATACGAGCAAGTTGAAAAAGATATCGAAAAAGGATTGAGCCTTATTTCGCTTAACCAACAGGAAGGAAGCAAAAAATACCGCTTCTCTCGTAGTTCGGCTTTCGTTTTCAAAGCCCGCGTAAAACTTTACAAAAAAGATTACGCATCGGCACTCGAATCGGCTAAGGCAGCGATGGCGTTGGGCGCGTTGAGCAACCTCAACACAACAGCGCTCTCTCCGATCAACTATATGGCAGACGACAACCTAATGGCAAGCGACCTTGTATCAAACAGCAATTTGAACAATAGCCGCAACTTTACGGTTACCGACAAAATTATGGCGCTATACGATTCGGAAAACGACCTGCGTCCGGCTTATTACTTCAATGGCCAGGCATTAATCAAAGGAGCCAAAAGCGAAGAGCGTGTCGGATTCCGCATGGCCGAAGCATATCTGATTGCAGCCGAGGCTACTGCTCACCTGGGCAACACTGCTGACGCAGCCGCTTACATGAGCACATTGGCCGAAAACCGATTAAAACCGGAAGCCGCTGAAGCCAGAAAAATCGCTCTTGCCGCAATGAGCAAAGAACAATTGATTGCAGAAATTGCAAATGAGCGTATCCGCGAACTGATTGGCGAAGGACACCGCTGGTACGATTTACGTCGCACTACACAGGAGGAGCTGTCGAAAACAGTAAATAAAGTTGCTGTAACGTTGCCTCAGGGCGATCCGCGTTATACATTGCGTATTCCGCAGAGCGCTATCGAAGCAAATCCTGAACTTCAGGATTAATCTCAAAATCCCATAAA
>JAVVPN010000021.1:5170-22436 GCA_036655755.1 Bacteroidales bacterium
ATCATGACCGGACTCGAAGCGACCATGAGGATCCGCGAATTCAATGCTACGATCCCCATCATCGCGCTGACTGCCTACGCGTTCACAAGCGACCGCCAGCAAGCCCTCGAAGCCGGATGCAACGAGTTCCTCACCAAACCGATAAATGTAAAAGAACTGATAAACGTTTTAAGCAACTTCTAAACACAGGAACATATATATATATGTTTCCGGCATAACAAATGATACACAAAAAGGAAATGCCCGACTACGATCAGTAGCCGGGCATTTCCTTTTTGATTTTCCCTAAATCAATCTATTTTATCTCAATTTACAGGCCTAAAGCCGTATTGATACGTAAAATCAAATCTTTATAGTGATAACGCGAAGCGATATCGCCACCATTCTGACGTGTTTTCAACAAGTCGGCGATGCGAAGCAGTTCACCACGTTTCACAGAGATCGCATCCGACAGACGGTTCGACTGCGTACCGTAGAAATTAACCGTTTTCGAAGCAGAGCGGTCGCCATGAGCGCAACGAGAACAAATGTGCTGTTCCTGTGCCGATTCGCTGTCAAGCAAGAAGTGGCTATCCTCCATCAGTTTCTTCGCATTCTTATTGGTAGCATCTTCCGATACGGCAAGAATAAGCGCATCCACAAATCCTTTCTGCAATTCGCGGTCTCTTACCTCAAGAACAGTCCCCCGCTCGGTTTTGCCGAATACATGCTTGTGCATCGTATCCATCAATTCCACTACGGTATATGCCTGTTTGCCATTCTGCGCCTCATTCTCGAGCATACGCACCAAACGTGTGTTGTTCAAAAGATCCCAGAAAATATACGCCTGCGCGTTTTTCTGAATCACAGCCGGTGAGTTTTCAAACATCCCCGACGGAGAATTCTGAATCGGGAACGTATAACGGTTGAGTTCTGAACCGAACAACCAAGCCTGGTCGCTCAATACATTGTCAAGCAGAAACTGAAGCGACTCTTTCTGTTTCGCTTTATCTACATGGGTATATGAAGCAATGCCGTCGCCCGGAGCAGTATCTTCAAGATAAATCCCTCCGATTTGTCCCAACACATGATACAAGTAGTTATTCCACTGGTTAATCACCGCCATCAGCAAACGTCCGGTTTCGAAATAGCTTTCTTTCGCCTCATCGGTAGTGGTTGCCCAAGCTACCAGCTGCGGCATCATCGCTTTCAGATTTTTGATACCATAGTTTGACGATTTTACCGGATCGTCACCCAAATCTTCATTCTGGGCACGCGGATCGATTACGTCGCGCGGATCCTGAGCGTCGCCGAATACATAATCGCGCCCGGTATGACGTGCTAATAACTTGTTGATATCTTCACGCTCTTCACGCGGCGACGATTTTCCGAACCAACGGTATCCGTACTCGATTGCAAAAATATCGTACGGCCCGATGTTTGGCGAAAGTTTGGTTACGCCGTCGCCCGGCTGAGCTACATAGTTGTAACGTGCATAGTCCATGATAGACGATGACGTAGAGTTTACACGATCGGTAAATGATTTCGAACGAAGCGAATCGGTAGGATACGCCCACGATCCCATCATGTTATGGCGCAATCCCAAAGAGTGACCCACCTCATGGCAAGCCACGAAACGCATCGCGTCGCCCATGATCGAATCAGGAATCACCACCTGACGTACGTCGGGGTTCACCATTCCGGTCTGCACGGTGATCCATTTCTGAATCATGCTCAATACATTGTGCCACCAGATGATATCCGCCTCCAGAATCTCACCCGAACGAGGGTCGATGATCGACGGCCCCATCGCGTTCACCTTGTCGGAAGCGATATAATTGATTACCGAATAGTTGATATCGTCGGCATTTGCCTCGATACTATCAGTAAGCTGACGCGCCACGATGGCATTTTTAAAGCCCGCCTTCTCAAAAGCGGCCTGCCAGTCTTCTACCCCGCGACGCATATATTCACGCCATTGGTAAGGAGTAGATTGGTCGATATAGAACACGATCGGTTTTGCCGGTTCAACCAGCTCGCCACGCAAATATTTCTCGCGATCTTCTTCACGCGGCTCCAGGCGCCAGCGGGTAATCAGCTGACGTTTCTCTGTCTTCTGCTGACGGTCGTCGAAATAGGCCTGCGGCGTACCGAAGTAACCCACTTTCTTGGTGTCGAAACGTGCAGTCATCGGCACTTCGGGCAACAGAATCATAGAAGAAGACACCTCTACAGTAACGTGTACCGAAGTATTACCTTCTGTCACCTTCGTAGTTTGCTCGGATGTAACCACGATATTGTCGGGATACGCTTTTGCAGATACGATGCGTGAAAGGTCTTTGATAGCGGAAGTACCAAGACCGATGTTATCGAATACGTTGTTGATGGTTTTTTCGGCACCTGTATAGATATCGTTTACCTTGATGATAAACGAAGTTGAATCGCTGTTTTGCGCCTCGATTTTGAAAGAGGCAAGAAGCGGCGAAATAAAGTTTTCACGTACCGAACGGCTGATGGCATCCTCGGCCGGTACATCTGGTACAGGAATCACATGGCGAACCATTAATCGCTGTTGCGCTTTATCGAGTTCGAAGCGGATCAGGTTGTTTTCATAATTCACTGCCTTGTTAACCCCGGCCTCGTTCAGATGAGTCTGCACTTTCTGCAGCTTGTTTACGATCAGGAAGTCGCGTCCCAACAAGTTTGCCGGAATCTCGAAATAATAATCGTTTTTCTTCTGATGGATTTTAAAAACTCCTTCCGACGTCTGTACGCCGGATCCGGTGAATTTCTGATATTCATTTTTCACCGAGGTGCTGTCTGTTACCTCTGCCTTATTCTTTTTCCAGAAAAGAATGCCTTTGGCAGAAACAGAAGCTGCGCCCGAAGCAAGAAGGGCGGCACAAAGAACTATTCTAACCTTCATAAATGCAATTAATGTGATGTTGCACAAAAGTACAATACCGCACGGGATGACACCGAATAATAGCGTAAGGTTTAAGAATATTGAAAGAATATAATGATAATTTTACATAAGTCATACATATTCTATAAGTATTGTTTTAATTAGAAAAACAGATTATCTTTAACAGGGTTGTTAAAATTATAATACACCCATACTTTCATGCAATACTGAAAAACCAACTATTCTTTTATCTTCTTTTTGTTTCACACTATGCGATTATCTAACCTTCGGCCTTTTTGTTTCCTCATGTTTATGCTGCCTACAGTAGTAACTATAAGCCAATCCGCACCACGGCTCTCTTTTATTGCAAAAGAACATAACTTCGGGATCATCGAAGAAGAGGGCGGTATTAAATTTCATTAATTCAGGTTTACGAATAATACCGAACGGCCCTTAACGATCCGGGATGTCAGAAGCTCATGTGGATGTACCCAACCCGCATTCGACCGAAAAACAATCCATCCCGGCGAAGAGGGTAGCATCCGGGTAGGATATGACGGTATCGGACGTCCGGGTGATTTTGAACGTTGGTTAATCGTAGATCACTCGTCAGGCCAGGATACTCTGATTGTACGCGGACATGTAAAAAGAGGAAATATAGCACGTTGTCCCGGATTCCGCTATCGACATGGCAGCCTTTGCTTGAAAAGAGAAACCGTATTTTTCAAGAATTTTGATTCGACCCGAAAACAAGAAGAAACTATTCTGATTCAAAACGGATCTGATTCGGACATCACCCTTCATTTTACCGGTATTTCCGATTGTTTTTCACTCTTTACTGAACCTGGCATTGTAAAAGCCGGTCAACAAGCTGATCTGATTATCCGGTACGACCCGGCGAAAGGAATAAAACCGGAAAAAGAAACTATTTATGAAGTAAGAGAGATAAACGAAAAGAACGAGCAAAATTTATTTGATTTAAAAATCACGCTTTAAACACGAACAATCACTTATAAAGAAAAAAAGGCTATCCGTGGGGATAGCCTTTTTCTTTATAAGTGATATTTTTATTTTCTGATCACGACCGTACTTCCCCATGCAACAGGGGCGCTCCAGTTTAGTTTCGGACAATTTTCTATATTCACATACGAGAGTGTCTTCGGTACGCCACCCACCAAATCCACACCTAAATCAGCGGGAACGGTAGTCAACAAGACGTTATCACTCAGAATCAGCTTCGTAAGCGAGGTGCCTCTCAAAAAGCCTTCAGGCAAAGAGGTTATCGGATTGTTTTTCATTTCAAACTGACGCAATCCGGAATAAGCGCCCAAATCAGGAACCTGTGTAAACCGGCAACCATTAATGGCAATCATCTCCAACGCAGGCAACGGCAAAACCGGAAGTTCAGCCAACGGATTACCACACAAGTGAATGGTATTCAGACTGGTCGCTCCGGAAAAAAGAGCAGGATCAATCGCGCTGATTTTATTATTACGAAGCGTCACCCACATTAACTGTGGAGTCTGCCCTATTATTTCCGGTATAGTCGTGATATTACAATCATCCATGAAAATAGTTTTCAGACGTGCCGCCTGAGCGATAGAAGGTGGCAACGAAGATAGTTGGCAAACACTTACGTCGAGTAAATCGAGCTTATCAAGGTTGGCGAACATATCCGGCAACTCAGTAATCCCTTGCTCATTAAGACGAAACTGCACCATATTCGAATAATTACCGATTTCGGCAGGGACAGAGGTAAGTTTATTACCCGACAAATCGAGCAATCGCATTCCTTCGATTTTCCCTAATTCGGCAGGAAACTCTGTAATATCCGAATTAACGATACTTAATGCGATAATACGGCTTCTCTCAAGAGTCTTCGGAATCGATTTCAGGTTCGTATCTGTAATACTAATTGATTTTAGACTTACCATATTTGCGATATCGTCGGGAAGCTCCTCTAAATCGAAATTTCTGAAAATAAGACTGTTTACTGTTGCCAGCGAACCGAGTCCGACCGGCAATTTTTTCATCCCCATGAACGATTCATCAAAAATAACCGTATTCAACTGGTAAATAGTACCGGTTACTTCGTCTTCCTCAAATTCAAAACAACTCCATTCGGTAACCTCTTTTTCGGGATCGATCGGCCATTTAGATTTGTCGTCTCCAAAAGCTTCTTTACAAATACCAATCATTACGTTACGGTAAATCACGGCATCGTAAATAATCTTTATATCGACAAACAGGTCGAACAGAGCAACCCTACCCTCTTCAATAACCAGCCTATTATCTTTATCCAGATCAATATCGGCGATTTTAGAAGCATTCTTTGCAAAAATCTTATATCCGGTTACAGAATACACTCCCGGCTCCATATTAAGAGCCGGTGTATACAAAGAGTCTTTCCGACCGTTTACTTCCAGGCTTGGCAGAGTGGTGCGGATTCCATCTTTCTCGACAGTTACGATTATGGATCCGATCTGGTCCATTGCGTCTACTTCGAAAACATTTATCTTATTAAATTGGAAAACAACTTTCCCCTGACCATCTAACTCTGTTATTTTGTCTTCACTACACGAAAAAAGTGCAGTGAAAGCAAGGAGAGCAAACAGGAGTCTTCCTTTAAATATATTATTCAAGTTCATAGTATATAATTAATTATATCATCATTTACAATGTAGCGGAATCGATTTTACTCTTTTATACATTTCGAGAGTGACTCCATACTTCTCTAATATTTTCCAATCTGGATTATAGTCGATATCGCCGTTATTCTCCTCTTCTTTCCATAACTCACATTCGCCGGTGATACGGTTAGGCTCGTTAATAAAGAAAGCCATATTTCCGTTCGAATCTTTTCCTGACTGATTAAATACAAAAACGAAAGGATCCCAGCAAGGAAGGTTTTTATGCTCGAGCACCCATGCCGGAAGTTCTCCCGAAAGCATATTTCCATTCACACATAAGCGTTCGAAATCGCAAACCTCATCTTTTGGAAGATTCGGAATAGCGCCCTCATAATAATTGTGCCACAAGTATAAATTCTTCAGGTTCGGAAATACTGATTTACGAAACAAATCTACCGGAAGTTCGCCATGCAATCCGATCTGGTCTTCCACACTATTGCTCAGGTCTGTGATTCCTTCTACAAGTCGGTTATTACCAAACCCGATACACTCAAGATTAGGCATCTGACGAAGCAGATCCAACGGAATTTCCGCAAAATTATTGGCATCCATATCAAGAGTCTGAAGTTGTTGCATGCGGGTAATTTCAGGACAGATTTCATTAAATCCATAAGCATAGAGCTCCACATAGGTCAATTTCTCCATCTGAGTAATTTCAGGTCCCAATTTGATTCGCTTCAGGTAACTGTTTGAATTCCCCATCGTAATGAGTTTCTTCAATTCGGTCAGGTATGTAATTTCATAAGGAAGCGACATTTCTGTTTCGAAGAAGAAAAAACGAACCCCCGTAACACGCAAATCGGTAACTGTTTCGCCAACCTCATTTTTAAATGTAATCTCTTCTGTATAAACATCCGACCACGTCTCGATCGATTTGCTCGGATCGTATTGCCAGTAAAGATCAAGCTGACGTCCGATAGAAAGTAAAGCCATTGAATCTCCCGCACGGCTATTAACCGGAATAAACGGAGCCGCCAGCTGCGTGACAGGCACTACCAATGGTTCAACCTGGTCGGCAAATTCACCTACCGGGCGAAACGTAAGCGAGGATAAACGCTCTTCGAACTTATTATTCGGTTCGTAGGTAAACTTGATTTTCTGCGGCCGAGGGATGGAGGCCGGTTCGAATACAAATGATTCTGCACTCAGCCAATCACGATCATTCTCAGGAATAATCAGTTCAAACCCCACATTTGAAAAGACTTCTATTTCGAACGTATTCTTTCCTTTAAACTCAAAATGCGGAAGAGACTGAGGATTCTCCTTAACAAAAACCTGTTTTTTAAATCCTAATTGCGAAATATTTACCTGATATTCTTTTGATCCGGAATAAAATGTAACAAATCCTTCGCGATTCTGATATAAATAGCTGGTATCTACCAATACCTGGCAATCTGCATTCCCGGATCCGTTGGCCGGGCTGATCATGCACCATTCGACATTTGTAGCGGCAGTCCATGCCTGATCAGACTCAATTTTTATTTTACCGGCTCCTCCGAATTCATTAAACATAAAAGTTGTTTCATCGATGGCGAACCCGGCTTTTACATCCTCTTTGTCTTCACACGATGTAAATAGCAGGCAACAAGCGGCAAGGAGCGTACCTCCCAGCTTACATACCCTGCGTATATATCTGTTATTATTCATTTGCATATAGTCTGTTATTTTATTTCATAATCTGCGGACAACCCTGAATATCTTGCTCCTTGTCGTAGTATAACTTCATCGTACCTTCCAATACTCTGCGGCAAGCAGATTCATTGAGCGTAACCGAGATATTCGGATTATCACTGATATTAAGCATATTGAGTAACGATGGGAATTCGCCCTGTTGCATGCGAATATCATTGCCACTCATATCTAATACACGCAAAGAATAATGTTTGTAGATATTATCAGGCCAATTTTTCAAGCAGCGTTTCCCGTCTACACTTGTCTGCTCCTGCACACGCAACTGTAGCAGCGTAGCCATATTCAAAACATTTACAGGAAACTGTTCAAAACTATTAATACTTACATCGAGCCCCTCCATCACCGGGAAATTACCGGTATACATCTCCATCGGCATAAACTTCAGTCTGTTTCCTTTAGCATCGAATGCCACTAACATTGACAGATTTTCGATCGACTGATAAGAAAGCGTATCCATATGGTTGTTTCCGATCTGAAGGAAATTAATGATACTTTCGGTTTCGCTCAGTTGTGCAGGGAAAGTTCCTTTTCCTCCCAGTTTGTTGGCTTTCCCGAAATTATTAAAATTCAGATTAAGCGATTCGATATTCACACCTTCGAAGTTAGGAGCAAATGTTTCGAGCTGATTATCCGACAAATCGACAGTCTTTAATTTATAAATGGATTTGTTTTTGTTAAACGTATTCGGGAACACCTTCAGTTTGTTACCAACCATAATAAACGACTCTATATCATCGATATTACAAAAATCATCCGGAAGATTTTCAATCTGATTGTAATCGAAAAACACCTGAACCGGAGATACTTTGGTGGTCAACGGATAAAGTTTTTTAATCTTATTATAAGAAAGATCGAGCAATCCGAGCTTCACCAGTTTTTCCATATTGGCAGGTAAACGATCCATGTTTGTTTCCGAAAAATAAAGGATCTGCAGATATTTTGCTGTCGGACTATTGAACAGCTCCGAAACACCGTCATACAGATCATTCGGATCCATTTTTGGCATCAACGAGAAGTTGAGTGCCACCAGATTAGGAAGCTTACTGAAACATCTTGGGAATTTTTGCATTAGCGGACAATTAAAAATCTCCACGTCTGTCAGATTTTCGAGCGCCCCGATTTCGTCAGGCAACTCAGTAACCAATCCGTTTGCCACAAAAAGAGCATTGAGCGCTTTACACTTTCCTATCTCGGGAGATATCCCGGTGATACTGTTCGTGTATTCGCCTTTTTCGGTAGCATATGTTTTGATAGAGAATTTCCGTTCTTCCTGATTTTCAAAACTCTTTTCAAAATCAGTCAGGTTTTGTTTTCTGTGACGAAGCGCCAGGCGCTCTTTGCCAATTTGCATTCTGTTGGCAACCACATCAATCCCTTTCACTCTCAGATCATACATATCGATTCGTTCAATCTGATCTCCGTCTCTCGAGCGGTCGGAGTGTGTTCCGAGATATAGGGCTTCGAGGGCTGTAAGCTGTCCAATTTCATCGGGAACCATTCCTTTCGGATTAAAAGCTCCCAGATTCAATATCTGCACACGCCCGTTATTATGCAACCCAACCAATGGTTGTTGTCCCCAGTCGTCGACCGGGCGGTTATCAAATACCCAGTTGGCTCCTTCTGGTGCATTATCATCCATACAATACCAGGTTTCACCTTTCATTTTCACCCAAATATTATACAAGGCAATGTAATCCTGAATGGCTTGTGCATTTGCCGGATAGGTTACTTTAAACTCTTCGCGCTTCATCTGAGCTTCCTCCACTACAAATTTCTTTGCAGGGTCCATTACCAATACCACCTTATGGTTTTTATCCATCAATAGGGATCTTTTCAATGTATAGTTTCCGGCATTCAGTGTAAGCGTATCGGTACTCCAGCACTCATCCCCTTTTACATAGCGTGTTTCTACCGTATCTATACGTACGCCGGTAGCTGTCTGCATCTGTAACTCTACAAAATACACATTGTAATAGTTGAAAAGTGATTCGTCCTGCACATTACCGGCTTTGGTAACACCATCCGGGAGATTAGGGATCTGCGAAAAATCTTTTTTCAACATAAAAGACACCTTCCCACGATGTTGTACATTCAGCGCCAATGTCTGCACATGAAGACGCGCGCTCTCTACCATGAAACGGGTTGCCTCATCAGGAGCTCCGCTCTGAAGCACCTCCGCAGTTCCGTCAATAATCTTCGACCCATAAATTTTATACCCGGTAAAGGTGTATGAGCCGGGGCGCAATTCCAGCTTCTCTGTCCGAACAGAATATTCGGAGCCTTCACCTGCTGCACTCATTATATTTAGTGTCTGACGGATTTCATTATTATCGAACAATAAAGTAATCTCTATTTTTTTCGCATCGGTTAAGTAGTTTAGCTTCGATCCGTTGGTCATGGCTCTTGTCTGCGGTTCTTTTTCAAGACGGAATTGCAGATAGCCATACTTTTCTGTTGTTCCTACCACCTCATCCTTACAGCTGTTAAAAGACAACAGAAGTGTGAGTAGACAACATAAGTAGGATATATGTCGTAACATTTTCATTTGTATATATATTCTATTTTTTACTATATTTTTTTTACCCGCTTGCTAATCATTCACTGCCTCAACCGAGGCAGTGAATAAAAGGTCATGTTAATTTGCTGGTTGAACAAGCGTCACAGAGAATAAGCTGCTATCCGACTTACCGTGTATGAACTCGATTTTCTCTTTTCTTGCCGCACCGGTAGTATTTTTGGTTGGTTTGAATTCAATGGAGTTGGTATCCAAATCAAAGAATATTTCACACCAGGATATTTCTCCCGGCAACACATATACCCCTTCTCTCTCAACACTGAAATTCGCTTCATACTGGAAGAACTGGGTTCCACCTCCTGCATTAAGCGTAAGGCTACCACCATCATCAATACCGGAAAGAACAAATGTCGGAGCGGCTGCTGTAAGCCCTTTCTGACGGTACATCACTTCATTAGTGAAATATTCACTCTTCAGGTATACCCAGTCTTCAAGATATTCCTCCTTCAAGTCTCCCCATTGGTCGAGCATTGAATTCGGAAAAAATACAGCTGCACAGATTCTCTCTTCATATGGATTCATCCCCATATATTCTTCGTTTTCGGCACGATCCGCTACCACCAACTCCCAGTCTACCCGATCAAGGGCAGCACGTGACGTGGGTACTACCTTTTCAATATATCCGATTACGGGATAGTTAATTCGTTTCGGACGTCCGTTTTCCATCATGAACAGCAATGGGGTAACGTCATTCGGATTTTTACCATATACCGAAATGAAATCGGATGTATATTTACCTTCTCCCGCTACGGCATCAAACATTTTGTCGTCTGCAGCGCCCACATTGTTAGCCTTTACCACGAAGTAAGCGTCATCAACCGGGGGAACATCGATTGTCAATGTATTTTTAAAATCACTGTTTACATCCAGAATTTCTACGATGCCTTTCAATCCTTCGGTATCTCTTTTTTCGGCATCCATTGAAAACCACACCTTAATGGAAGTTTCCACTCCATTCTTTGAATCATTGCTGATTTCGGTTTCATCGAGCCACACAACGTTACTCTGATTAAGCGTCCATTTAACATTTGATGTAATGACCACACTACCATTAAGCTGTACGGCATTCAAAATATTCTTCTCCATCGTGATTGTTTGAGTATTAAACTCAATTTTAGGGGAGAAGCCGGCGAACTTCAGATCAAGACTGAATTCTTGCTCTTTTTTCGAGGCCAGTACTACAGAAGAATGATTACCCTCAGCCTTAAGAGCATCCTGATCGGCAATAACCACTAATGCGACATTTGTAGTTACACTCTCTTGAGGCGCACCATCGATAATCTTCATCTCGGTAATCCATTCGGGCAACTCTGCCGGAATTTCCCAAGCCAGATTAGACGTAACGACGATTGTATCAGAAAAAAGCTTCTTGGCTGGATCATAGGATACGGACACTTCTTTATTAAAGCTCATGTCCGGATTATTGCCACTCTGAATTATCTTTATTACGTTATCGCGCCCGTCTTTGAAATTCAGCTCCGCACTACGCGACACAAAAGAATTATTTGGCAACACTTCGAATTTGATTTTCACCTCGCCGGCATTACCCACCTTTGCGGAAAGAATCTTAATCATCGAAGAGTTGGTCGTTGCCACGCTCCAATCTGCAATCGCATGGACATCCACTTCTTTCGTTTCGCCGGCAGCCGGAATCTCCAACTCCATCTTAAATGGCTCTTTTACAACCTCCTCTTTATCATCTTCACTACATGACACCAATACTACTCCCAGCGAAACAAACAGACACAAGATCATGAATCTGATCTCTTTGCAGAAAGCTAAGCTTTGTTTTTTCATAAAGTTTCTGTTTTTAGTAAGTAAAAAATAGATATAGTTTATATGATAATTATAAAATTCCATTTTCGAATAGTTCTGCTTCTTCCGGAGTAATCCATTCGAAAACAAATCCATTCACACCGAAATTCCCCATGCCTCTTACATAAAATTCCATTTTCAAATAGATACGGCGGTTTTCGCCATCAAAGAAAGATGGAGTATGATCGACAGTACGCGCCGATACCTTTCCGTAATTCGTATCAATCATGCTGTAATGCTCCTTTACCGTCACCAACGGGTAAAGTGGATCACTACCATCGAAATAAAGAATCATATCGTAACCGTAAGAAAAAGGCGCGGAAATAACAAGGCTGTTTTCAGTACGTTTTTCAGCTTTACGTAAATACGTTTTAATGGATGATGAGAAAGGGAAAGATGCATACATCAGCAGGTTGCCCGTATAATCATCAATATTCAACGGATAACACTTTTGGAACATCACTCTCATCCGGTCGCCATAAAGATCACTGATCACCTCATCGGAGGCAAGAAGACGTAGTTGCAACGAAAGGCTGTCGGTCGAACGAACATTATCATATAAACCTTTTATACGAATCGTGCCACTCTTTTCGCCCGCTTTGATCAATACGTTGGGATTTTCAATTTCATAATGAAATCCTTCCACCACATTCGATTGATTTTCGAGCACTTCGACGGCAAAATGACGATCGTATGGACGGGATACGGTAGATGCAATGTGAAAATCAATATATTCTTCATCTGTGACAACCGGAACTACGGCTACAGAATCGGAGAACATCACATATTCAGCATCATCATAATAAATCGGTTCACTGTCGCAGCTACTAAATACCGCCAACAGAATTATACAAACCGAACTAATAGCTAATAAATTATGCTTAAACATATCAAACACCTGGATTAGTTTAGATTATTACTTGCGTTGGGCTGAATTACCCCCATTCCCGCATCTAGCTGATGCTGCGGAATCGGCCATGTAAACCGGACATCGGAAGGCAACACTTTTAATTTATCGGGCCCTGACACCGACTGTTGTTGAGGTTTGCGTTCGAAACCTAATTTCCAGCGTTTCAGATCGGCCATACGGAATCCCTCCATATAAAGCTCACATACTCGCTCTCTACGTATCTGATCTCTTAGAAAATCGCCGGAACCATTGGAAGTCCCATAAGATTTGATACGCTTTTTACGCAAAGTGGTCAGATCCTGATTTGCTTTAGCGGTATATGCGCCATCCGTCTTACTCTTTTCATAATAGGCTTCTGCCCGAATCAGGTATTGCTCGGACAAACGGAATACTTTAGGCATATTGGTAAATAACCGTTGCGCACCTCCGTCAATATTGGGATTGCCGGGATATTTATTCAATACAGGCCATGTCAGCCCGTGTGAGAATCCGGTTTCTACCGTTTTAAAGAATGAGCGTGTACGGATATCATTGTAGTCATACGCATCAAGTACCCATTGAGCCGGCACGTAATCGGGATTATAAGAAGCACCGTTAAAACCTAGAAACATACTACCCAATGCACCTCCACGATCGGTCGTACTCATGGCTATTTTCCAGATAATTTCATCACTGGTATCACGATACCACATATTGTCGTATGCGCTCAGATAAGCGCCCGAAGCAGAAGTCGTCGTATAATACGTACCATCCGCCAACTCATATATATCCATATCGATCAACTCGGTAGAATACTTAATCGCCTCATCCCATTCCGACATATATAGGTATAAGCGGGCTTTCAATGCTTTTACAACAGCCGGACTGAAGAAAGGCGAATCGGGAGCATTACGATTGGATGGAAGCAATGTTTCTGCTTTATCCAAATCGGCTAATACATTCGCGTAAGACTGTTTCAACGAGATACGCGGAGTTGGTTTTGCGTCGCGATAGCTGGTTGTCCACGATATTCCGAGTTGGTTGTGAGCATTTTCAGGATCATACGCGTCACAATAAAACCGTATCATTTCGGCATAAGCCAGCGAACGGGCAAAATAAACTTCTCCCAGGCGTTTGTTTAGGTTTACGCGGTCAGTTTCATTTTTCACCATTGCCTGTACCTGATCCTCGATATCAAGCAATTTGTTACAGCGGGCAACAATCAGAGACAACCCCTGATATACAGCCTCTATCTGAGGAGTTGTAGAACGAACCTCCCAACGATACATTTCACCATTGGCATTTGAGTATCCGTTGATTGCATACACCAAATCGGTTTGCAAATCGGGCAGCGTAGTCAGGTAACCGCTATACAATGCTGAGTTCTTAAATGCGCTGTAGATTCCGATTACATAATCATCTACATCCTTCAAGGTTTGAATTGCTTCCCCCTCGGCAATGGCATCTTTGGGATATTCCGTCAGGAAATCATCGCAAGATGTCGTCAATGCCGTTCCAGAGCATAGAAGCAAACTATATAATAAAATCTTCTTCATTTATATATAATTTATTTTTGATATTAAAGTATTAATGCACCATCCGCATCCCTTCGTTAAGTATCTCTATCTTAGGTATGCCAGGGCGATTTCATTCTTTAATTCGTCTAAGTTGATAAACGGGATTAGAAGCTCACTTCGATACCAAACGAGAACTGGCGAGCCATCGGATAAGAAGCCTGATAAATATTCATACTCGACTCGGGATCCATTCCCTGAAATTTGGTGAAAGTAAACAGGTTCTGAGCCTGAAAATACACACGCGTCTTATCAAAGAATTTTGTTTTACGAAGTAACTGAGAGGGCAGGTCGTAACTTACCGACAGATTTTTCAATCGCAAGAATGAAGCATCTTCCAATAATCGGGTATCCATTTCGGTAGGAATGCCATGGCGCGGAATAGCGGCATTATCACCTGGTTGTTTCCAACGATCATAAAGTAGTTTTTTCGACTGATTCATAGAGGCGAATGTTCCGTTACTCTCATCAAAGTAGCGGTCGTTATTCATCATCCAACGATCAGCCACCCAACTGAAGGTTGCTCCCACAGATATTCCTTTATAAGAAAGCGTAGTCCCGAAACCGCCCTGCCATGGCGCGAAATAGTCTTTGCCAATCAACACACGGTCGCCTTCGTCATAAACAGTCGTAAGGTTTCCGTTTTTGTCATACCACATGGCATCTCCGTTAGCAGGATTCACGCCGGCAAAACGATTAATATAAAATTCTCCACACGAATGCCCTACTTTGAGCAGCGTTCCGGTATTCCCCATTTCATATTCGTCTTTGCCATTATACAGTTCTGTAATTTCATTGTGGTTATATGAAGCATTGGCAGAAATATTCCACACAAAATTACGGTTACGAATCACATCGACATTCACATCCAATTCAACCCCGCGATTAACCATCGCTCCGATATTATCCCATTTATATTTCTGTCCTGATTCAAATACAATCGGAACTTCCATCAGCATATCAGACGTTTTCTTATTATAAAACTCTACATTCAGATTGATGCGGTCGACGAATCCCAGGCGCAGACCTACGTTGGTAGTCATTACTTTCTCCCAAGTCAGGTCCTCATTTCCGCGCGAATAAGGCGCGAGTCCGGCCATACCATTGTATTTTGCACCTCCGCCAATCAAAGCCAAATGGTCATAAGGAGGGATAAACGAGTTACCGGATGTACCGATACTGAATGCCAACTGAGCATTTGTAAGCCAATCATATTGCCCCAGGAAGTTTTCGCCTTTGGCATTCCACATCAAACCAACCGACCAGAAAGTAGCCCAACGAGCATTCTTACCGAATTTTGATGAAGCTTCTTCACGAACAGAGAAATCAGCATAATATTTGTTCAGATAATTATATTCACCTCTTCCGAAGAAAGAGAGGAAAGTAGAGCCCGAACCGCTATCACCCCAACTAAGAGCATCCGTTCCGGTAGACATATTAAGCAGCTTATCATTGGTCTGACCACGGATAATCGAATTGAAAGCATCCATATCCTGTTTAACAGATTCCTGTCCCAAAAGGAAGTTCAGGTTATGGTCCTCTTTTACGTCGAAAACATAATTCAAGGTATTGGTCCATGTCAGATTTGATGTACGCTGAAATCCTTTTCCAACCTTACCGACACCATAGTTCGGTACATATTGAGAGTTTGAATACTGATTCGTACGCAAATCCATAGCATCTAATCCACCCAGCGTTTTAAAAGTCAACCCCTCGTAAAGCTCGAATTCAGCAAAAAGCGTGGTAATTACTTTCGCTTTATTTTTTGACATCGGGTTATTGGCCATCCATTCCAATGGATTCTGATTCGAACCAAGCCATGTTCCATTACTTAAAGAGGCGATAGATCCGTCTTTCGCATAAGGACTCCAGTAAGGGAGCATGAAACGAGATGCGGAAATCGGAGTAACCGTAGTATATTCGCCATCTACCGCTTCTTCAATCTGCTCGTAAGAAAGCATGGTATTCGTACCGACACGCAACCAAGGATTAACGCGCACATTCAGATTGGCACGCAAATTATATCTAGAAAAGTCAGAGCCTAAAGCAACCCCTTCCTGTTTATAATAACCACCCGAAATAAAATAATTCATGACCGAAGTTCCTCCATTGAAAGAAGCTTCTGCATTGGCAAAAGGGGCTGAATTATTATAAACCTCTTTACGCCAATCAACATTAATACGCTCAAGAGCCGAACGGTCATAGTCGCCCGGAATACGTATCCCGACCTCCTCTTCATAATTCAAGCGCTCAGTGGTATTCATCTGATTCCATTTCCCATATGCCAATCGGGAAACCCCGTATTGAGCACGAACACGTACCTGCCCTTTTTCATTCATCTTACCCCGGCGGGTAGTGATTACGACTACCCCATTGGCGGCACGAGCCCCGTAGATAGAAGTTGAAGATGCATCTTTCAATACCGATACACTTTCAATGTCGTTCGGATTGATCGACGAAAAATCGGAAGAAGAGATTGCAACCCCGTCAAGGATAAACAACGGAGTAGTTCCCGCATTAATCGAGTTGATCCCGCGAATTTGAAACGTAGCAGGCGCACTCGGTTCACCCGAATTAGCCAACACCGTTAAACCCGGAGATTGCCCCTGCAGGGCCTGCTCGAAAGTAGCAGCCGGTGTATTTTCCATCTTATCGGCTTTTACAACCGATACAGAGCCGGCAATCGTCCCTTTTTTCTTTGTACCATAAGCAACGACAACTACATCTTCGAGCTGTTTCGAGTCGCTGGCTAATACAACTTTGTAATGCTTATTTCCTCCTGCAGGCACCACATACCGAGCGGTTTCGGTCCCTACATAAGAAAATAACAATGTGCTTCCCACTGATGCCTGAATAGAATATTCACCATCTAATCCTGTCGTTGTCCCACTGCTGGTTCCTTTAACAAGAACTGTGGCTCCGATTAAAGGGAGCCCGTCATCAGCTGAGGTAACAACACCACTGACAGTAACCGACTCCTGACCGAATACCACCGAAAACAGTGAGGCCAGAAGAAGTGTCATTGCAAATAAAATTTTCCTCATAAAATAATTAGTAAATAAAAATATATTGAATTGATTGCATAAAATCCCGTATAGCCTCATTCACCTATCTATGAATAAGGTTATAAACAGAAGCTTTCCGGCA
>JAVVPN010000021.1:22446-41011 GCA_036655755.1 Bacteroidales bacterium
TAAAACACAAAATGTCCTAATGAAGTATAAGTCTCAGGAATTGAGTGAATATGAGATTTTTATTAAAAAGAATAGGGAAGGGAGAAGTAACCGCCATCTTACTTTCCGGCAGGATACTACTATGTCGGAGATTTAATTACTCTTGCTATTAATATTCCATATAGAATAGCATTCGAAGGTCTAAGTTGAGAGAAATCTATTTCTTTCATTAATTTTATATATACCGCATTAATATTACAATATCTATGTACATTTATTAAGTATAATACAACTCCGGATTGTTAGTATAATTAAAAAATTATATTACAAATTTATACTATTTTACTGTTCAAAAAATAAGTTTCAAACCAAACAGGTGTATTATAATTACATTTAGCATATACGTTAATTTTTTTTCAAAAAACAACTCTTCTACAACATATTGTAAAACAATTATTTACACCGCATTTTACAACATAAACCAAACTGTGATTTAACAAAACCGCACAAAAACACCTTCAATGCTTAATTTTCATTTATATACTTATTTATTCACTTATAATCACATTGTCCATAAAAAATAAAAAATACCAACTGGTATCGTAGATTTTCATCTTACCGTTGTTTTGCTATGCAAACACAAAATAAAAACGGCCTAATACTTTGCGAGAGTCGTCGTGGATCAGTAGCAAAGATTGTGCAGAATCATAGTAAAATACCCGGTTATTAAAAATTGATCCGTCGCTTGTACCTCATCGTTGCAGTCAAGAGGGCCGAATGTGTGCGCCATGAGGTACATATCCGGCCCTCTTGAGGTACAAAAGTGTGCGTCATGGCGCACACTTCCGACCCTCTTGGCGCACACTCATGCACTTGATGGAATAAAAAAAAGGCGCTCCCGAATCAAACGGTGAGACACAAGCCCTCCTTTAAAAAGGTAAAAGCAGTGATTTGTCAATATTGTATCAAGGTTAGTAACAGCTGAAAGAAATGAAGCTGTCTAATAATTAATCTTTTATCATCTTCCGGTTATATAAGCTTTTCGCTTGATTTTTTCGATAAAAACTAAAAACAACCTAATATTTTTATTGGTCCGTTTTTTTCTTTACGGACTGACGAAAATTTACGCCTTAAATGAAATCGGATTTAACAATCCCGCAACTTTTACTATTGATCTCTGAAAAGAATGGAAAGAGTGGAAAGGATGGAAAAGACGCAAAAATAAGAAAGGCGCCTACGAATAAATTCGTAAGCGCCTCACTAGAAGCGTGGTCCCACCTGGGCTTGAACCAGGGACTCCCTGATTATGAGTCAGGTGCTCTAACCGACTGAGCTATAGGACCGGCAACAGCGTTTGAACTGTTTTGCGAGTGCAATATTACATGAAAAATTTTAAATTACAAAATTTCATGTATGTTTTTGATTGTAAAAAAGTGCATCCATTGGGGGTTTTGAGTGAAAATAGGAGGAAAAACGTATCTTTGCCCTCAAATAAAAGCATTGTAAAATGGACGGTATTAAAAATATTCTTTTTGATATGGGAGGCGTGCTGATTGATCTGGACCGCCTGCAAGCTGTAAAAGCATTCGAATCACTTGGATTTAAAGATATCAACGACTACCTGGGCGACTATGGTCAGAAAGGGGCTTTTCTTGAACTGGAAGACGGCAAAATTTCGGAAACGGAATTTTATGAAAAAATACGTCGGCATATACCGCATGCCTCGAATGAGGATATTGCAAATGCTTTCATGCAGTTTTTGCAGGGACTACCGCTATATAAGTTGGCCATGTTGCGCAAGCTAAAGGAGAAAGGATACCGGATGATGTTGCTGAGCAATACCAATCCGCTGATGTTTCCCCGCATTTGCGATACGTACTTCAAACAGGAGGGACTTACGGTAAACGATTATTTCGATGATATATTTCTTTCGTATGAGATGGGTGCCATCAAACCGGATCCTGAAATATTCAAGAAGGTGCTGGTGAGCGCAAATATAAATGCCGAAGAAACATTGTTTATCGACGATTCGCAGGCAAATCTTGAAGCAGCCCGTATTTTCGGATTTGAGACTTACCTTGCTCCTCAGAATCAGGATTTCAGTTCTATATTTCACCTTGACTGATCATTATGCAGATTATTGATTCATTTGCCAACCTTCAACTTCCGGAAACAGCGGCTTGTATCGGCTTTTTCGACGGGGTGCACCTCGGCCATCGCTTTCTGATCGGAGAGCTGATTACCGAGGCGAAGCGTCGTGGGATGGCATCTGCTATTATCACTTTCCGAAACCATCCTCGAACACGTATCAAATCGGACTTTACACCGCAGCTTATTCAATCATTCGAAGAGAAGATGGAAAAGCTGGCCAAAACCGGCATCGACTATTGTTTTGTTCTCGATTTTACGCCCGAACTCAGAGAATATAGCGCGAAAGAGTTTATTTGCCGCATTTTACGCGCGCAAATGAATGTGGGGCTGTTGGTGATCGGCTACGACCACCGGTTTGGAAAGAACCGTACGGATGGGTTTGAAGAGTATTGCGGGTATGGAGCGGCATGCGGTATGGAGGTGATGAAAGAACCCGATTATTCGCCGAACGGAATGCATGTAAGCTCGTCGGCTATCCGGCGCGCTTTAGCAGAGGGTAAACCGGAGCTTGCGGCCTGCTTATTGGGAGAACCTTACCGAATGACAGGCAGGGTGGTAAGAGGTTCGCAAATCGGACGCACCATTGGTTTTCCTACTGCTAATATCGAGCCCTCGGAAGGCCATCAGATCATTCCTCGCCAAGGGGTGTACGCAGCCCGGGTGGAAGTGGACGGAGGCTGTTATGAAGCGATGCTGAACATCGGCAGCCGACCAACAGTTGCTGATGCCGGAAAACAAAGTATAGAGGTATATTTGTTTGACTTTAATGGCGACCTGTATGGAAAGAAAATGACGATACATTTTATCGCCTATCTGCGCCCTGAGCGGAAAATGGAATCGCTCGAAGATTTAAAGCTACAATTAAATAAAGATCAAATAGCAGCCCGGAACAGTCTGCAAAACAAAATAAGTTCATAGTTTAGATGATTCTTAAACTATGAACTTATTTTGCATTATGGCAATTAAGGGATTCTTAATTACTTGTTCTGAATGTTTGAAATCTGAATTTCACGTTTTAAGCTCTGCTCCAGTGAAATCAGGGTTTCGGTAGCTACCACTCCCGGAATCTCTTGTATTTTGCTATTCAACAACTCCATCAAATGCTCATTATCACGTGCGTATAATTTACAAAGCATCGTATAGGGGCCGGTAGTAAAATGACATTCTACAACTTCCGGAATTTTTTCCAGCTCTGGCACTACATCTTTATACATTGAACCTTTTTCGAGTTTCACTCCGATATAGGTGCAAGTTTGAAAACCAAGAATTTTTGGATTTACATTATATCCGGAACCGGTAATCACATTCAGGTCGATTAGGCGCTGAATGCGCTGATGGATCGCCGCGCGGGATACACCGCATTCAATGGCTACATCTTTTGAAGGAATTCGTGCGTTTCGGGTAATAATATCCAGGATTTGTCTATCAAGATTATCTATCTTTTCCATAAGGAATCAAAATTATAAATCAATTTGACAGCAAAATTACAAATAGTTTTTATTTAATGAACGAAAAGGCACTCGTATTTTGTCAAAAAGTTACTTTTTCAAACAATTAGCCACAAAAAGGCATGAATTAAAACATCCTTAACAGCTATACTGATACTTTAATAATATGAATAAAGACAAAGGGAGAGACAAATCTTAGTTTGCCTCTCCCTTCTTTATCCCCTTTTCAGAGATTATTTCTTTTTAGCGTCAGCTTTTGGCTCAATACCAAGCAATTCAACTTCGAATACCAATGTTGAGTTCGGTTTGATTTTCGGACCTGCGGCACGATCGCCATAAGCAAGATCAGAAGGAATATAAAGCGTCCATTTTGAGCCTACAGGCATCAACTGAAGCGCTTCAGTCCAACCTTTGATTACCTGAGTAACCCCGAATGTAGCAGGTTCGCCACGTTCAACAGAGCTATCGAACACAGTTCCGTCCAATAGTTTACCTGTATAATGAACTTTTACCTGGTCTTCAGCAGTTGGGATTGCACCTGTTCCGGCTGATTCGATTTTATATTGTAATCCACTTTCAGTAGTTACGATACCATCTTTTGTTTTATTTTCTTTCAGAAAAGCTTCACCTTCTTCTTTTGTTTTGTCGGCTTCTTTCTTTTCTGCCTGCATAAAGTAGTTCTGAATAATAGAGATAGCCTGCTCCTGGCTCATTGTTGTATCTCCTTTAAGCGCATTCGCAAAACCAACGATCATATCGTTTACATTTGCAGTACCGCCAGGGAAATTTTCAAGATTCTGCTTGTAGCTCAAACCTGTATTCACACCGATTGCGTAGCTTACGCTATCGATTTCCGTTTTCAAAGAAGCGGTTTGTTTGTTTCCGCAAGAAGCAAGGCCTAGTGTCAGAGCACCAGCAGCCAGCAAAGGTAAAACTGTAATTTTTTTCATCTTTTTTACTATTGATATTATTGGGTTAATTATAAGACCTTCAGAAGTTCTACATCAAAGATCAATGTGCTGTTAGGAGCGATAGCGTCCCCTGCTCCATGCTCGCCATAAGCAAGATCAGAAGGGATTACAAGTTCCCATTTTGAACCTTCCGGCATCAACTGCAATGCTTCAACCCATCCCGGAATAACCTGGTTTACACCAAATTCAGCCGGCTCACCGCGCTGTTCTGAGCTATCGAATACTTTACCGTCGATTGTACGGCCGGTATAATGTACGCGTACTTTATCTGTAGCACCCGGTACTTTTCCGGTTCCTTCTTTCAACACTTTATATTCCAAACCGCTCGGCATTACAATTACGCCCGGTTGTTGTGCGTATTGTTCAACAAAAGCGATTCCTGCTTTTTTATTATTTTCAAGAAGTTCTTGCTGTAAGTTCTGGAAGTACTTGTTTACGATTTCTTTCGCTTCTTCCATTGTCATTTCCGGTTTTTCGCCATCATAAACAGCTTTTACACCTTTTGCGAATTCTTCTACATTGAGATTTTTAATCCCGGTTCCAAGGAAATTATTTCCCATGCTCAATCCAAGAGCATAACTTACTTTGTCCATTCTGTAACTATTTATTGTTTAATGCAATAATAACAAACTACGCCTTCTTTTGTTTTAAGTACAAGCTTTATTATCCTATAGCATTTAGAAACTGCAAAGCTAAAGATTTTCTGGCATGAGATTTGATTTTTACATCGACAAATTTAATTAAATTTGAGAGTAAAGCGAAGATGTAAGTAATAAATTGATAATAAAAACATATGAAGCTAAATTTAGTAATTCTCTCGGGGGCCGGAATGAGTGCAGAAAGCGGACTTTCCACCTTTCGGGATCACAACGGACTATGGGAAAAATACCGTATTGAGGATGTGTGTACGCCTGAAGCTTGGGCCCGCAATCCCCAATTGGTACTCGACTTTTACAACCTGCGCAGACACGACCTTTATAAAGCGCTTCCGAACAACGGGCATAAGGCGATCGCAGCGCTCGAAGAACATTATAATGTTACTGTGATAACTCAGAATGTAGATGATCTGCATGAACGTGCCGGATCGACAAATGTAATTCATCTGCATGGCGAACTGAAGAAGGTACGCTCCTCTGCGAATGAGAATCTGATTTATGATGTTGATCCGCAAAATCCGGATACGCATTTGGGTGATCTTTGCGAACTGGGATCGCAACTCAGGCCACATATCGTATTCTTCGGCGAATCGGTGCCGATGATTGAGAAAGCCGCCGAAATCGTATCGCATGCGAACATATTGGTGATCATCGGGACTTCATTGAATGTGTATCCTGCGGCGGGATTATTGCATCACGCGCGCCATGGCATTCCGATCTACCTGATCGATCCGAACGATGTAAACTACCCTCCTTTCCGAAATATCCGCCATATTCACAAAGGAGCTTCGGCAGGAATGGAAGAGTTGGTTCATCTGCTAAATCCATAAACAAAAAAAGACCGGAATGAATCCGGTCTTTTTTTGTTTATAGTACTTTATAACTTGATCAATTATACAGTTTTCTTTTCTCTTTCAATGCTTCAAGCACATTGATGATATAGTCGCCCAACTTTTCCGATTCGGAAATCAGGTCCATATAGAATGTTCCGGCCTGATATTCGTACAATCCGTTCTTCACATTTTCGATATTCTCGTTACGAAGCTGATTACGGAAGTTGTTGATTTCATCCTCTTTGTTGTAAGCTTTGTTCAGATCCGACTCAAGCATCTCATTCTTCGCAAGGATATGAGTCATGTGCTCTAATGCCTGCGTAGTAAGCTTGAACATCTGATCGACGTTTTCCGCAATAGCAGGAGTAAAGGTTACATGCGCCTCTGATTTACGCACCATTGTACGCGCCAGATGATAACAGCTATCGCCGATACTTTCAATTTCATCGACAACCTTAAACATAGAGCGAATCTGACTTTCTGATCCGAACGACAAGTTATTGGTTGTAATATGGTTCAGATAGTTTGCAATTTCAAGCTCCATGCGGTCTGATATTTTCTCATATTTTTCGATGCGGCTATAGAGCTTGCTGTAAGCTTCGCTGCCCTCTTTTTCGCGGAACAGATCTTGTACCATCGAAAGCATGCGTTGCGTACGTTCGGCATAAACGATTGTTTCTTTTTTCACTTGCAACAATGAAAGTTCGCCGGTTGACAACATTCCGGATGAAATATATTTCAGCTGGAACTCTTCGTCGTTGTGACGCTGCGGAATCAGTTTCGTTACAATCTTCACATACATATTGACAAACCAGATCATCACCGTTACGTTGATAATATTGAAAATCGTATGGAATAATGACAAGGCATAAGATACGGAAACCTGCATACCGATATACTGACTGTTGATTGCGGCCATACTCGGATCGGACGTATCAAGCGAACCGTCGTTCAACTGATTAACGATTGCAGGATCTACGGTATTCACAAAGTTCATCAATGAAGAAGGATTGCCCGGGCCATATTCCGTAACAAGCCATGCAACCATCCGTGTGAACGGGAAGAATACGATCAGCATCCAGCATACCCCGAAGATATTGAACATAAAGTGGCCCAAAGCAGCACGCTTGGCCGATACGTTCGCATTCAGCGCAGCCATATTGGCCGTAATGGTGGTACCGATATTCTCACCCAATACCATCGCAGCGGCAATCTCAAACGAAATCCATCCCTTGCTACACATAATCAGCGTAATGGCCATTGTAGCACTCGACGACTGCACGATTACCGTAAGAATAGTACCGATCAGCAAGAATAACAAAACCGAACCGTAACCCATGTTGGTATATTCGGTAAGGAATGCCAATATTTCAGGATTACTCTTGATATCGGGCACTGCGTTTTTAAGAAAATCGAGCCCCAAAAACAAGAATGCGAAGCCAACCATGAATTCACCCCATGATTTACGCTTACTATTGCTTGAAAAAATAAACGGAATTGCCAAACCGATGAGAGGAAGTGCAAAAACGGAAATACTAACCTTAAATCCGAAGATAGAGATAATCCAGGCTGTGACGGTAGTACCTACATTGGCACCCATGATCACTGAGATCGATTGTGCCAGCGACAATAACCCCGCGTTTACGAAACTTACAACCATTACGGTTGTTGCGGATGATGATTGGATAAGCGCCGTTACCAATACGCCCGTAAGCATTCCCATCACACGGTTCTTGGTCATGGCCGTCAGGATGCTTCGTAACTTATCACCGGCTACTTTTTGGAGACCCTCGCTCATGATCTTCATTCCGTAAAGGAACATACCCAAAGATCCGATAAGCTTTAAAAAGTCAAGAAATGAGTAATCCATTCAGTTTAAAAATTTGTTGTTTTTAAGTTATTCTTAATTTCATTACTATTACAGACTTACGCCTGATTATAGCGAGCAAAATTATATAAAAAAAACTGCCATCCCAGTAACCCTCCAAAAAAATACCCCGAATGGATATTTATTCTGTTTTGTCATATTTTTGTAGCATCGGCTACTTATCTTTGCGAATCATACCCATCCAAGTTTTACAACAATAGCTTTTGAATGGTTGTTCAAATTATTCTTCCCACAAAAGATTTTTAAAACGTACTCTCTGCTTTCAAAGTTTTCATCTATCTTTATTTTGTGTTGTAACACACCAATAACCATGGACTAAAAATGGATGATTATGACCGAATCTGTACGTATTTTCTGCAAGAATACAAGTTCCTACACAGAAGTGCCCGTAGGAATCAGCCTTGAGGAAATTTATCAACGCCTGAATATTCATTTGCCCTATTTATGTGTAGGGGCGCAGGTCAATAACCGTGCCGAGGGCTTAAAATACCGTATTTATAAACCGAAGGATATTGAATTTCTGGATATCAGCAGTTCATCCGGGATGCGTATTTACGTTCGCTCCCTCTGCTTCGTTTTGTATATGGCCACCGACGAGGTGATGCCCAACTGCCGTCTGCGCATCGAACATCCGATATCGCATGGATATTACTGCGAAATCAACCATCACCAACGCATTTCGGACGAACAGCTCGAACAGATAAAGATGCGGATGCAGGCCATTATCAATGCCGACCTCCCTTTTATCCGAGAAGAAACACATACCCGGGAAGCGGTTAAGCTTTTTCGCGAAAAAAACCTCAACGACAAGGCCGATTTGTTAGAATCGTCCGGACAACTTTATACCGATTACTATCGTCTTGACCATCATTACGATTATTATTACGGTAGTCTGCTCCCTTCTACGGGCATGTTATATCTATTCGATTTGCAACGATATGATGACGGCCTGCTTCTGATTGTTCCCAAACGCACAAATCCAAAAGAACTCGAACCGGTAGTACCTCAGCCAAAGCTGATGCAGGTGCTCGAAGAGTTTGCCCATTATAATTTTATCGCCGGCCTTTCGAATGTGGGCAAAATGAACAAGCTCATCATGAAAGGACAGGCCAGCATGCTGCTACAGGTCAGCGAAGCGCTACAGGAAAAGAAAATAGCTGCGATTGCAGATGAAATAGCCGCTCGCAAGAATATCCGGATTATTCTTATATCCGGGCCCTCTTCTTCGGGAAAAACCACCTTTTCAAAACGGCTCTCCGTACAACTGATGACCAATCTGATTCGTCCGGTCGCTATTTCTTTAGATGACTATTTCGTGAATCGCGAAAACACACCTCGTGACGAAACCGGCGACTACGACTATGAATCGCTGTATGCTCTTGATCTGGAGCTTTTCAACAATGACCTTCAGAAACTGATTATCGGACAGGAAATCGATTTGCCGACCTTCGATTTTCAAACCGGCCAGCGCCTTTATACCGGTAAGAAACTGAAGCTGCATCCATCGTCGGTCTTGATACTGGAAGGCATACATGCCCTTAATCCGGCCCTGACTCCGCAGATTGAAGAGGATCTGAAATTCAAGATTTACGTATCGGCCCTTACGACCATCTCTCTGGATGACCATAATTGGATTCCGACTACCGATAACCGGTTATTGCGGCGCATCGTACGCGATTATCAATTCCGACATTATTCGGCAGCCGAAACGATAGCCCGTTGGGAGAGTGTGCAAGCGGGTGAAAAAAAATGGATTTTTCCTTATCAGGAAAATGCCGACGCGATGTTTAATTCGGCCATGCTATATGAACTGGCCGTATTAAAAGAGTATGCCGAACCGATTTTGCGCCAGGTGCCGGGTAGCGTGCCGGAATATGCCGAGGCTTTCCGACTGGAACGATTCCTTTCTTATTTCAAGCCAATTCATGAATCCGAGATCCCGCCGACCTCTCTGTTACGTGAATTCTTAGGAGGAAGCAGCTTTCAATATTAATCTGACAAAGATTTTTCGTAAGTTTGTTTCCGTAAAATTGTACTTACACCCTATGCTTAAACAACAGCAGACATTACAACAAACCCTGAAGTTATCACCCCAGCAAATACAGGTGATCAGGATGCTCGAATTACCCGTACTCGAACTGGAAGAACGTGTACGCCAGGAACTCGAAGATAATCCTACCCTGGAAGAAGGGACGGAAGCTGCTCAGAATGACCTTACACCCGATATGGACGAGGGGGACACTTTTGAATCGGCTGAAGAGATTTCGCTGGGAGATTATCGTACGGAAGATGATATTCCTGATTATAAATTGCAGGCATCCTCGCGCGAGCAGGATGAACGGCAGCCTGAATTTTCATATACCACTACCTCCACTTTACATGAACAACTGCTGGAGCAGCTTGAACTCAAAGAGCTGTCTGAACCGGAAATGGAGGGGGCCCGCTATCTGATCGGCAATCTTGACAACAATGGCTATCTTACGCGGTCTCTTTCGGCAATATCTGATGATCTTGCCTTTTCAACCGGGCTTGATATCCCGATATCATTACTGGAGGATGCATTGGCGATAATTCAGGAGCTCGACCCGGCCGGAGTAGGTGCGGTTGATCTGCGCGATTGCCTTTTATTACAATTGGGCCGAAAAAAGGGAACTCCCGCCTCGCAACTTGCCTACCGGATCGTAGAGGAGGAGTTTGAGGCTTTCACCAAGAAACATTACGAAAAACTGCAAAAGAGCCTCAGTTGTACCGAAGAGGAGCTGAGAGAAGCTTTCCAAGAGATATTATCACTCAATCCGAAACCGGGAAATGCTTTCAGCGACCAGTTTGAAGAAAGGATGGAACAGATTATACCCGACTTTCTGGTTGAGAATATTGACGGAAAACTTTTTCTGAGCCTGAACAACAGCAATATTCCGGAATTGCATGTAAACAATTCGTATGTGGAGATGTTTCAGGATTGGAACAACAATAAAGCCAACCGCACGAACGACAACCGGAATGCCGTACTTTTTGTAAAACAAAAACTGGATGCCGCCCGTTGGTTTATTGAGGCGTTGCAACAACGCAACCATACGATGACCCTTACGATGAGTGTCATCCTTGAGTTACAAAAAGAATTTTTCCTAACCGGGGATGAAGTCAATCTACGCCCGATGATACTGAAAGACGTAGCCGAACGTACCGGGTTTGACATTTCAACCATCTCCCGTGTTAGCAACAGCAAATACGTACTTACCGATTTCGGGGTATTCCCCCTTCGGTTCTTCTTTTCGGAAGCGTCGCAAAACACGGAGGGTGAGGAAATATCAACCCGGGAGGTTAAAAAGATCCTTGCCGAATGTGTAGCGGCCGAAGATAAAAAGAAGCCTCTTTCAGATGACAAGCTGAGTGAAATCCTTAAACAGCGAGGATATACGGTAGCACGCCGCACGGTGGCCAAGTATCGCGAACAACAGGGAATACCGGTAGCACGGTTGAGAAAAGAAATTTAAAAAATAAACTATATATAGATGAAACTGATCGCACGGATTCTTTCAACTGTCTTACACCCGCTTCTCATGCCGCTTTATGGCATGTTAATGGTGTTGTTTTATTCGTATATGACCTTTTTCCCCTGGAAACTCAAGGGATTCATGCTGGGTATCACCGCTCTCTTTACATTAGTGGTGCCGATGGTTAGTATATGGCTGTTACAAATTATGAAGCTGATTAAAAGCGTATCGCTCAATGATCGGGCCGACCGGAAACTTCCTTACATGATTTCTCTTCTCTCCTATTTTGTATGCGGAGTCTTATTCTTTAAAATCAACGTACCTTATTGGGTACTTGGTTTTATAGGAGGCGGTATCCTCTCTCTTATAATCGCATCGATTATCACCATTTGGTGGAAAATCAGCGCTCACATGACGGGTGTGGCCGGACTTACCGGATGCGCCCTGTTTCTTTCGCAGGGATTCGGCATGCTACCCTTTGGGTTGCTGATTGCCTTGATCCTACTGACAGGCATGCTGGGCACTTCCCGCATATTGTTAGGGCGCCATACATTCGGGCAGGTATTGGCAGGCTCTGCCAACGGCTTCTTATGTGTTTATCTGGCAATGTTATTAATCTGAATGGGAGCAATCTGATAAATAATTATCTTTATATCATTAATCTTAAACAATCAACGACATGAACTACCCTGAAAACTTTAAGTACACAAAAGATCATGAATGGATCAGCACCGAAAACGGCGTAACACATATCGGTATTACAGACTTTGCCCAGAGCGAATTGGGCGAAATCGTTTATGTAGATGTCAATACCGTAGGAGATACCGTTGAGGCCGGAGAGGTATTTGGGTCAATCGAGGCTGTAAAAACCGTATCCGATCTTTTTATGCCTGCTACCGCAATGGTGAAAGACGTAAATCCGGCACTTGAAGAACATCCGGAATTGGTAAATGAGGACCCCTATGGAGCCGGATGGCTGATCGATGTAGAATTAACCGATCCGACACAGCTCGACAAGCTGATGAGCGCGGCCGAATACCGCAAATGGATTGGTAAAGAGTAAATGAATTTGATTTTTTAAAGAGGTCCCCCATGATACACAGATAATCATCCGGGACTTCTTTTTATACACACTAAATATAAAACATTATGCAACCAGTTGTAAGTATCATCATGGGGAGTACATCCGATCTCCCGGTTATGAAAAAAGCCTCCGATCTGCTCAATGAATTCGGGATTCCATTTGAAATGAATGCCCTTTCAGCACATCGTACACCTAAAGAGGTAGAGGATTTTGCCACGAATGCTCAGGACAGAGGAATCAAGGTGATTATCGCAGCTGCCGGCATGGCCGCTCATCTGGGTGGAGTAATCGCCGCCATGACTCCGCTTCCGGTAATCGGTGTACCGATCAAATCGAGTCTCGAAGGATTGGATGCTCTGTATGCCATGGTGCAAATGCCTCCGGGTATCCCTGTTGCCACGGTTGCTATCAACGGAGCACTGAATGCGGCCATCCTTGCGATTCAGATGCTTGCTCTGAGTGATGCGGAACTTGCGGAAAAACTGGCTGCATACAAAAAAGGGTTAGCAAGTAAGATTGTGGAGGCCAACCGCGAACTTGCCGAATTGAAATATGAATTCAAGACCAATTAATGGCATCTATCATTTTTATTTTTTTCTATGAAATCGTTATATAACTATAAGCGTCGGCAGTCATGGAAAGTAGCGATCGGCAATACTCCCCTAGGAGAGGATTGTCCGATCCGCCTGCAATCGATGACCAACACCTCTACCCTCGATACAGAAGCGTCGGTAGCTCAGGCTATCCGCATCATTCAGGAAGGGGGAGCCTATGTACGACTGACCGCTCAGGGTGTACGTGAAGCTGAAAATCTACAGCTGATACGAAGCGCCATACGGGAAGTCGGTTACGAAACGCCCCTGGTGGCCGACATTCACTTTAATCCCCGCGCTGCGGATGCAGCTGCGCTTTCAGTTGAAAAGGTGCGTATCAATCCGGGAAACTATGTGGATAGCGCACGCACATTCAAACAACTGGAATATACGGAAGAGGAGTATGCGGCTGAATTACAGAAAATACGCGACCGCTTTACTCCTTTTTTGAATCTATGCAAACAGCATAATACGGCAATACGGATCGGAGTCAACCACGGATCACTTTCAGACCGCATCATGAGCCGCTACGGCGATACTCCCCGCGGGATGGTAGAATCCTGCATGGAATTTCTGCGCATCTGCATGGAAGAGGATTTCCATAACGTCGTGCTTTCGGTAAAAGCATCCAATACGGTTGTGATGGTAAAAACAGTACGTTTACTGGTTGCCGCGATGGAGGCAGAAAACATGAAGTTTCCCCTGCACCTGGGAGTAACCGAAGCCGGCGACGGTGAAGACGGACGTATCAAATCGGCTGTAGGAATCGGAGCGTTGCTTTCGGACGGAATCGGAGATACGGTACGCGTTTCACTCAGCGAAGCACCCGAACTGGAGATACCCGTAGCCCGAAAACTGGTTGAATATATCACCGCCCGCGAAGGACATGATCCGATCTCGGCTCCGGAAGAGCCGGATTATAATCCATTTGATAATCCGCGTCGGGCTACTGTGGCCTGCGAGAATATCGGTGGTACAAAAACTCCTGTCGTAATCGCAGACTACTCTGATACAGAGGAGATACCGACAGAATCGGGAAGCATGATACCCGATTATTATTATATCGGAATGCGAGAAGCAAACCTATTCGGAGCATATCCGGTTATCGGCGATGCGGATAATCGGACCGTAACACCGGGAACACCCCTTTTATACGATACCCGTTCGCTCGAAGCTCTTCAGGAGGATGCTTCTCCGCTCAAGTTCTTCCGGTTAAAACAAGATGATATTAATCTGTCTGCTCCCCATTCTACGCCTCAGGCGTGTATGCAGGCAGTCGAAATACTCGACACGCTCCGCAATGATCCGACCATCGTCGTGATAGCGGAAGCGGACAGCAAAAATAGGCCGGGGGCACATCGCGCTTTGATTTTCATGCTTGACGAAGAAGAGATCGCTAATCCCGTAATCTTAAGCGCTCCTTATTCGGAGAATGATGCGGAAACCCTGCAAATCAAGGCTGCGGCCGACTTGGGTGTAAACCTGATCGATCAACTGGCAGACGGAATCATGATAAGCAACCGGGGCACCATATCAACCGCAAAAGTTTCGGAATGGATGTTTGGCATTCTACAGGCGGCACGTTTGCGCACTACAAAAACGGAATATATTTCGTGTCCGGGATGCGGACGCACGCTCTTCGATCTGCAAACCACAATTGCCCGCGTACGAAAAGCCACCGCCCACCTGACAGGACTAAAGATCGGCATCATGGGATGTATTGTAAATGGACCCGGAGAAATGGCTGATGCAGATTATGGTTATGTAGGAGCGGGAAGAAGCAGAATATCCCTCTACAAAGGGAAAGTTTGTCTTGAAAAAAACATTCCTGAAACCGAAGCTGTTGATAAATTAATTGAATTAATCAAAGCAAATGGAGATTGGAAAGATTGACAAAACAGAAGCATTAGAACCACAAGAAGCAATCAGTGCCTCTTTGTCCGACCAGAAAGTAACGAATCGGCTGGGGCATGAACCAATCGGCAAATTATTGCTCAATTATGCCCTACCGGCCATTGTAGGTACACTCGTCATGGGATTATACAATATCGTAGACCGTATCTACATTGGTCAGGGCGTGGGGCCGGAGGCGATATCCGGCCTTGCCATTACTTTTCCGGTGATGACTCTTTCGGCAGCCTGCGGAATGCTGATAGGTGCTGGAGGTGGGGCACGCATATCCATTGTGCTGGGTAAGAACGACCGGGATATGGCACGCCATATCTTAGGGAATTGTCTTATCCTGACCATTATCATCGCATCTGTTTACAGTATAATAAACATGATCTGGATGGAGCCCATCCTGAATGCGTTTGGAGGTACTGAAGTCACGATTCCCTATGCTACCGATTATCTGAATATTATTATCCCTTTTACGATGCTCAATAATCTGAGTTTCGGTTTTAACAATATGATGCGAGCTTCGGGCTATCCGCGTAAAGCGATGTACACGATGCTCATCAGTGCCGCCGCGAACGTAGTGCTCGACCCGATTTTTATATTCGGATTCGGCATGGGTATCCGGGGAGCGGCAATTGCAACCGTAATTTCGATGAGTATTACCGTGGTATGGGTGATGTTGCATTTTATGAACCAAAAACACACCGTGAGCTTTTGCCGTTCCTGCTTTAAACTAAACAAGCGGATTATCGGTGGGATTATCAGTATCGGGTTATCGCCCTTTCTGATCAATGCAACCGCCAGTCTGGTGAATGTTTTGTTTAACCGGATGCTGCTTACCCACGGGAGCGACCTGGCCATCGGTGCATTCGGCATTATCAACAGCTTCGCCATGATCATTGTCATGCTGATGATCGGCTTGTGTCAGGGAATGCAACCTATTGTGGGATATAATTATGGTGCCCGCCAATTCAAACGGGTGGAAGAAGTGTACCGAAAGACGGTAATGGTAGCGACAGGGTTTTCACTACTTGGATTTCTGATTGCCTTTTTCCTGCCCGAAATGATTGTAACAGCTTTCACCACCGACCCTGAATTAAGTGAAATCGCATCACATGGGCTTCGGATGGTAATGATTGCTTTCCCGATTGTCGGATTCCAGATTGTTACGACCAACTTTTTCCAATCGCTGGGAATGGCCTGGAAAGCTATATTTCTGAGTCTTTCGCGCCAGGTGCTTTTTCTGATTCCACTGGTATGGTTATTACCGCGTTTCTTTGATCTGGACGGAGTATGGATGGCATCACCGGTTGCGGATACAGTTTCCGGTATAGTAGCCGTATTCTTTCTGATTTATCAATGGAAGCGGCTAAATGTGGCTATGCAGAAGCAGAGTTAAAGAGATATTATAATAAAAAGAAAGGATCTGATTCTTATCCGACGCATGACGCGTTCAGTATAAGAATCAGATCCTTTTTATTTCAGAACAAATAAATATTATCTGTGTGAAGGACGTGGTCTGCGATCGCCACCTCTTTGCTCACGATCACCGCGAGGTTCGCGTGGCTCACGATATTCACGACGTTCCCCTTCTTCACCCTCTTTACGTGGAGGACGAGGAGTAAGTGCCTTCATCGACAAACGGAATTTACCTGTTTTCTTATCTACTTCAATCAGCTTAACAGTAAGTTCATCACCCTCTTTAATACCAGATTCTTCCATCGTTTCGATGCGATCCCAGCTAATTTCAGAAATGTGAAGCAAACCATCTTTACCCGGCATAAATTCAACGAATGCACCGAATGGCTGGATAGTTTTTACCTTACCGGTATAAGTTTCGCCCTCTTCAGGAACAGCAATGATACCTTTTACTTTCGCAACGGCAGCTTCGATTGACTGACGGTTGGTAGCAGAGATCTCTACGCGGCCCTGGTTTTCAATCTCTTCGATTGTAACGACAGCACCTGTAGCTTCCTGAATACCCTGAATGATTTTTCCACCAGGACCGATGATCGCACCGATAAATTCTTTCGGCACCATGATCACTTCGATACGCGGAGCGTGGTCTTTCATTTCAGTGCGAGGTTCAGGCATTGTTTCAATGATCTTGTTCAGGATGTGCTCACGACCCGCTTTCGCCTGGTTCAACGCAGTTTCCAGAATTTCATATGACAAACCGTCAACCTTGATATCCATCTGAGTAGCAGTAATACCTTTCGATGTACCTGTTACCTTGAAGTCCATATCACCCAAGTGGTCTTCGTCACCAAGGATATCCGAAAGAACGGCGAAACGATCGTCACCCGCATCTTTGATCAATCCCATAGCGATACCCGATACCGGACGTTTAATCTGCACACCTGCATCCATAAGCGCCAATGTACCGGCACAAACAGTAGCCATAGACGAAGAACCGTTTGATTCGAAGATATCAGAAACCACACGGATAACGTATGGACAATCTGAAGGAATCATACGTTTCAACGCACGGTGAGCAAGGTTACCGTGACCGATTTCACGACGGCCTACACCGCGTGACGGACGAGCCTCACCTGTTGAGAACGGAGGGAAGTTGTAATGCAACAAGAAACGGTCGCGCCCCTGGTTCAATACCTCGTCGATCATTTTCTCATCCATTTTAGTACCCAAAGTACATGTACTCAACGACTGAGTCTCACCGCGTGTAAACACAGCAGCTCCGTGAGGACCAGGGATATAATCCACTTCAGCCCAGATCGGACGAATTTCAGTAGTTGTACGGCCATCCAAACGTTTTCCTTCGTTCAGAATAGAGCGACGCATAGCCGCTTTCTCAACATCATGGTAGTAACGTTTGATAAGACCCATTTTTTCAGCAGCATATTCCGGATCAAGAGATTCGATATATTCGTCAAGGATTGCTTCGAAAGCAGCCGCACGAGCATGCTTGTTCGGGTTACCTTGTGATGCAACTGCATAAGCTTTGTCGAAAAGCGCTTCATGGATTGCTTTACGCAATTCTTCGTCGTTTTCTTCGTGGCAATACGTACGTTTTACCGTTTTTCCAACAGCTTCCATCAAATCAAGCTGCACCTGGCAGTGAACTTTGATTGCTTCGTGAGCAACTTTCATTGCCTCAAGAAGATCAGCTTCAGAAACCTCATCCATCTCACCTTCCACCATCATGATGTTGTCCATTGTGGCAGCAACCATAACGTCCATATCAGCCTGAGCCAATTCTTCGAAAGTAGGATTGATTTTGAATTCACCATTGATACGTGCCACACGCACTTCTGAGATAGGACCGTTGAATGGAATATCGGAAACTGCGATTGCGGCAGATGCTGCCAAACCGGCAAGAGCATCCGGCATTACTTCGCCATCCGATGAGTATAGAGTAACATTCACGAAAGTATCCGCGTGATAGTCATCCGGGAAAAGCGGACGAAGCGCACGGTCAATCAAACGTGATGTAAGGATTTCATAGTCAGATGGACGACCTTCACGTTTGGTGAAACCACCGGGAAAGCGTCCCGCCGAAGCAAATTTCTCTTTATAGTCTACAGACAACGGCATGAAGTCCACGCCCG
>JAVVPN010000022.1:0-39793 GCA_036655755.1 Bacteroidales bacterium
GTACTGATTGAAGATGCAACCTTAAATTCTCCTACTCCTCCCATGAAAGATGCCGGTTTACCAAATGGCAGCGCCATGACATCTACAGTCTGTTTGCCAGAAGATACGGTTTTATTTACGTTTTGATAACTATCAAAAAAATCATCAAAAACACTCCGCATCTTTCGTTGTGAAGCAACCTGCACAACCAGATCAAGTGTAGCAGGCTGGATCTCGATTTTTCCGGCTCGCTGCGGAAACAATAAGTACTGTTTAAAATCAATTCCATAATAGTTACGTCCGTTATAATGCTCTAATTGGAATTGCTTATTCTCAGGGAGCTCAATCTCCTGAACGGTAAATCCGTCGAAACTTGGCAATTTGGCATCCTGCAATTGAATCTGACCATTCAATGTCAAAATTTTGAAGGTTGCTAAAATCGCTTCGCTTTCATACACTTTTGTTTTCGAAAGGATCATCCGCACCAATACATCGTCCTTACCCACTCCGGCAGGTACCTGGCTTCCGGTTCTTCCGGCCCCATTCTGAGCTTCACTTGCTTTATCGGGAGGCAATACCTTTACAACCGGCGAGTTTGATGAATACTGACGCCCATCTACCTTTACCGTTGCAACCGGAATCGTAAAACTACCCTCTTCAGGTGCCACTACGATATAAGTAAATGTTTTAGAAGTTGCCGAACTCACCTTTCCATTAATAATCTGCGTACTCATACTTGATGAAGTACTTGGACCCATTAAAACTTCCAACCCCGTAAAATCGCCTGTCCGAAAATCCTTACCATCTCCATTTACGGTATATTCTACCCGAAACTGTTGTCCTTTTACTACCGACCCCGGTGCTAATGCACGGAGATTAATATTATCGGCAGCAAATCCGGCAACACAGAGAAGCAAGGTCAAAAGCATGAAAACACATCTTTTCATATGTACCATTATTCTGTTATTACACGTAATAAACTTCAAAATTAAAATAATTACCAGTCTTTATCGGTCTTTCGCTGCTGCATTTGTTGCATCTGCTGTTTTTTCACCTTTTCCTGAACCTCTTTTTCATCCTGATTCATTGCATTCAGAATCTGTTCAGCCATCTCTTTTGAAATTTTATCACTCTGTTGAGACTGTTGCTGGTTCTGTTGCTGATCTTGATTTTGCTGATTCTGCTGTTGCTGGTCTTGTTGATCTTTTTTATCTTGTTGATCCTTCTGCTGATCCTGTTGATCTTTCTGCTGATCCTGATTTTGCTGTTGCTGATCCTTCTCCTGGTCTTGCTGATCTTTTTGTTGTTCTTGCTCTTGCTGTTGATCCTGCAACAGTTTCTGAGCTAAGGCCAGGTTATAACGAGTTTCATTATCACCGGGATTCAGTCGCAAAGATTGTTTATACGCCTCTATTGCTTTCCCATAATCCTCTCCGGCCATAAAAATATTACCGGTATTATGCAACGATTCACTTATCAGCTGTTTGTCTTGCGTATTTTGCGCAGCAACCCCATATTGTTTCATGGCGTCTTCAAACTTTTGCTGTTTATATAATGCATTTCCCAGATTAAAGGCAGCTTCGGGCGAATTCGGATTTACCTCTTGACTTTTACGGTAATCAATTTCGGCTTCCGTATATTTTTCTTGTGCATATTGTTTATTTCCTTTTCGGATGTTCTGACGTTCTGCTTTTTGAGCAAACGTTCCTGCCGAAATAAAAACAAGCACGATAAAAGCTATTTTTCTCATCTCAATTTAGTTTTAGAAGAGTTTAATCTTTCGCAAAATGCTGTTTTTACGATCAAGGATAAAAATATCAAGTAACAACAAAACCAGAACGACCCATGCTACACTCTGAAAACGATCATCATAATCAGAATAAACACGTGATTCCAATTCTGTTTTATTCATACCTTTTACCTCATCCGTTAATGCTTTCAATGCCGAATTCGTATTATCCGCACGCACATAGATTCCATGTCCGGCTGCGGCAATCTCTTTGGCCATCTCTTCATTCAGTTTTGTAACCACAACATTTCCCTCTCTATCCTTGCGGAAGCTGTTCGGATTTCCACTATCGTCTGGCACAGGTGCACCTTGAGGCTGCCCGATACCGATAACGTCTACCTTAATCCCTTTTTCAAAAGCAGCTTGAGCTGCTTCTACTGCATTTCCCTCGTGATTTTCACCATCCGTAATCAAGATAATTGCTTTATCACTCGATTCATTCGGAGTAAAAGAGCGAACCGCCAGGTTGATAGCAGCTCCGATAGATGTTCCCTGTGCGGAAACCATCTTCGGATTAATCGAAGACAGAAACATTTTAGCAGACACATAGTCACTTGTAATTGGTAATTGTGTAAAAGCATCTCCTGCAAACACAATTAGCCCTACTTTATCGTTTTGCATCTGATCAACTAAGCGTGCCAACATTTGTTTTGCCTTTTCCAGTCGGTTAGGAGCAATATCACGCGCAAGCATTGAATTAGATACGTCGAGTGCAACCATGATCTCTACACCCTGTTTCTTTACCGTTTCAAGTTTTGATCCGAATTGCGGACCGGCAATAGTAACTACAAGTAAACCGAGGGCCGTAAGCTGGATAATAAATTTCCACCGCGGCTTCGTTTCCGATACATCCGGCATCAAGGCAGCTAAAAGCTCCGGATTACCATAAGCTTTCAAGGCCTGTTTCCGTTTGTAACGGGTATATATGTAGAAAAGGGCAATTGCCGGTATTACCGACAAAAGCCATAAAAATTCTGGATGTGCAAATCTGAACATACGCTATATTTTTTCTCGATTTAAGGGATTGTTCGAAGCAAGGTATTTCTCAGCAGAATATGAATCAATAACAGCACAAATGCAGCTAGTGCAAACGGAAGATACTCTTCCTGTTTTTTACTATACTCTCGTGTACTGATTTTAGTTTTTTCCATCTGATCAATTTCCTCAAATATTCCCTTCAACTTATTCTTGTCAATTGCCCGGAAATATTTACCTCCGGTAGCAACCGCCATATCTGTTAATGTCTTTTCATCGATATCAACTTTCATATCCTGATATACAACCGTACCGTATGGTGTCATGGCCGGGAAAGGGGCCGTACCTTCAGTTCCGACTCCGATCGTATATACCCGGATTCCGAAAGTCTTAGCAATCTCTGCCGCAGTGACGGGCGCGATATCACCCGCGTTATTCGTTCCGTCAGTCAGCAATATGATTGTCTTCGACTTTGTCTGGCCATCTTTAATACGATTAATCGCGGTTGCAAGACCGTTCCCTATCGCGGTAGCACCTCCGTCGATCAACTCTGTATTGACATCTTTCAACAAGTTCAGCAATACGGCATGGTCTGTTGTCATCGGACACATCGTAAAACTTTCTTTTCCAAAGATCACCATTCCGATATTGTCATTCGGTCTGCCGTTGATAAACTGAGCTGCCACATCCTTTGCCGCTTCCACTCGGTTTGGTTTAAAGTCGGCAGCAAGCATCGAATTAGAAACGTCGAGCGAAAGTACGATATCAATACCTTCGGTATCGCTCTTACTCCAGCTGTCTGTTGATTGTGGACGTGCCAGCACAACAATTACCAAAGCAATCGCAGCCAACAGAATTCCGAAATTAACATGGCGCAACCATGCTTTATAAGTTCGTCCTATTTTACGGAAAGCTCCGGTAGCAGATACCTGCATCGATGCCTGTGCACCTCGCTGTTTCCATAAATACCAGGCAATAGCCGGTAGAAGCAACAGCAACAGATATAAATAGGATGGGTTCGCAAATATCATTTCTTTTCCTGTTTATAAATTAAGACTCGGTTCCATTCTCTTTATCATCCATTGCATCCGGTTCCGGTTTCACCTCTTCTGTTCCGGTCACAAAAGCCTGAGCATTTACCATACTCAATTCATTTTCGTCATACCCCGGACGTAACTTCGCAAATTTAACGAAATCGGCAAGATGAAGCACCTGTTTTAGTTTAGCAATCAACTCTTTATCAGCATCCTCTTTGCGTAATGCTGATAAGATCTCACCCGAAGTCATCTCCATTGCATTTACATGAAAACGGCCACCAATATAAATTCGCAAAATATCTGTCAAAGCCGTATAATACTCCTTCTCAAGCCCATGTTGCCATAATTTTTGTTCTTTCAAGGCTTCTAAGGCTTTCATCGCAGCCTCAAATGGAGGTAATGCAGGTTCCATTCCTGCGGCTTCGGCCGGGTGATCTTTACGGTATTTCCAGCGTTTGTAAAAATAAATGCTGCAAATAATAATAAATAAAGCAAGTAATATTCCGAAAATCGTCCAGAAATAATCCATAAATACAAATGGAGCATCTTTTACCGGCTTGATATCAAAAAACTCTTTGCTTTCCGTATCGACATCGTAGGTTACGACTTTCAAAGCCAAAGACTCTGTCAATAACGTATCTGTCCCGGATACAAAACGGAAAGGTGGCATATAATACAAGGCCGAATCAAACGAAGTGATCAGAATATCCTGTTTTACGGTAAAACGATCATCACTTAAACGGACTGTATCAGGTGGCATCACTGACAAAACCTCAATCCCGGTCACGATTGTATCACTTAAAACCGGAAATTGTACCCGATCATTTATCCCCTGAGTCGCCTCAAGATGGATTCGGGTCTGATCGCCAATAAGGATGGAGGCCGAATCCATTGCAGCTGTCACATTCACTTGTGCGCCAGCTGCCACGGAAGTGAATAGCATCCCCCCTAAAAGCATCCTTTTATATACTTTTTTCATGCTTAACTTCCTCTTTTCTTAAACATATTCAACAGAGCCGGTACAAAATCCTCGTTTGTGGCGATAGAAACTGTATCCACCCGACTTTTATTAAATGCATCGATTGCTTTATGCTGATTTTCCTTCCACCAAGACGCATAACGTTCACGCGTCTTTTTAGAAGAAGCATCTACCCACATCTCCTCCCCTGTCTCCGCATCTTTCATTTTAATCAGGCCGACAGGAGGTAATTCAGTTTCTCGTGGGTCAAACACCTGAATCGCCACTATATCATGTTTATTATTGGCAATTGTTAGTGCTTTCTGAAAGTCACGGTCGTCAATAAAGTCAGAAATCAAAAATGTCGTACAACGTTTTTTCTGCGCGTTCGTAATATATTTGAGCACTTTATTAATGTCTGTTCCACGTTCTACCGGCTGGAAATTGATCAGTTCGCTGATTATGGCGAGTACATGTTTTTTTCCTTTTTGAGGCGGAATGTATTTCTCAATCCGGTCAGAAAAAAATATAACTCCGATTTTATCATTATTCTGAATAGCAGAGAAAGCCATTGTCGCGGCTATCTCTGTTATCATTTCCTGTTTTGTCTTATTGATTGTTCCAAACTCACGACTACCCGACACATCGACCAAAAGCATAACTGTCAGTTCGCGTTCCTCTTCAAAGATTTTGATATGAGGAGAGCTTTGCCGCGCGGTAACATTCCAGTCAATATCGCGAATATCATCTCCATACTGATACTCTCTTACTTCAGAGAATGCCATACCTCTACCTTTAAAGGCTGAATGGTATTGACCGGCGAAAATGTTCTTTGACAATCCTCGGGTTTTGATCTCTATCTGACGTACCTTCTTTAATAATTCACTGGTTTCCATACTTTACTTTTTAAATTTATTTTCCGGTACGAAACCTGTGATTAAGGCACCTCTACTTTATTAAGGATTTCGCTTACTACCTCTTCTGTAGTAATGTTATTTGCTTCAGCTTCATAGCTCAAGCCGATACGATGACGCATTACATCATGACAAACCGCACGAACATCTTCCGGAATTACATATCCGCGACGTTTCAAGAAGGCATAAGCACGCGCAGCAAGGGCCAGATTGATAGAAGCACGTGGCGATGCGCCGTAAGAAATCATACCCTTCAAATCAGCAAGCCCATGCAATTCTGGGAAACGGGTTGCAAATACGATATCTACGATATAACGCTCTATTTTTTCATCAATATAAACCTGACGTACCACTTCTCGTGCCGCAAGAATCTCTTCTGCTTTCAGAATCGGCTTCAGATCAATCTTTTTACCGCTGATATTCTGACGAATAATTAATTTCTCCTCCTCTTTCTTCGGATAATCAATTTTCACCTTCAGCATAAAACGGTCGGTCTGCGCTTCCGGAAGCGGATAAGTACCCTCCTGTTCAATCGGGTTTTGAGTAGCCATTACCAGGAACGGAGCATCCAGCTTATATGTTTTGTCTCCAATTGTCACTTGGCGCTCCTGCATTGCCTCAAGTAATGCAGACTGCACTTTAGCGGGAGCACGGTTAATTTCATCCGCCAATACGAAGTTGGCAAAAATAGGCCCTCTCTTCACAGAGAATTCTTCATTCTTCTGTGAATATACCATAGTACCTAACACGTCAGCAGGTAACAAATCGGGCGTAAACTGAATACGGTTGTATTTGGCATCGATCAAAGACGCCAATGATTTGATGGCAAGTGTCTTTGCCAATCCGGGAACCCCTTCCAGCAGGATATGTCCGTCGGAAAGTAGTCCGATTAGCAACGACTCGACAAGATGCTTCTGACCAACAATTACTTGGTCCATTCCTTGTGTAAGCATATTTACAAATGAGCTTTTGCTCTCGATCAGCTCATTGAGCTGTCTGATGTCTACTGACTGATCCATATCAATTTGTGTTTATTTATAGATTTATTTCTTTATGAATAGACGCAAAAATAAAACATAAAGGGGGAGCAATAGCTCCCCGTTATTTAAAAAATGTAAATAAAGATTTAAAAAACTCTAAGTACAATGCTTTGCATAGTACCGAAGTAATGCAAAATTCCCTGGATTGCTAACTAATCTCCTAATTATTAATAACTAAGAATACGTGCAGCCTTTTGCTTTGCTTTTTCAACAGATGAAGCACTCTGTGAATTAATACCATAATCATTCGGATCAGGAATCAGCAACCGGGCTCCTGCAGGGATCGCTTCCGGATCCGGATATCTTTTTTTATTTGCTTCGAAAATATATACCCAAAAGAATTTATTACCATAATAGCGTAATGACAACAATGTCAAACGCTCTCCTTTTTTTAGAACTACATGTTTAGGAAATTGAGATACGGCAGGTTCGATATCCGCTTCTTTTGATGATGCAGTAGGTGCAGGTAAAGCCTGCACCGTGTCATTTACCGGAGGAGTTGAAGCCGAATTATCAGGCAATGCCTTTTCCGGAAGCACTTTGCTTTCCGGAGAGACTTGTTGCTCGGTTTGAACAGGCATTTTATCGCTCTCTTTAACGCGTACGACAAAATAGATTGCTGTTCCGATAATACTAATAGCAAGCAACACAATTACAAACCAAAGACCATAACGGGTCGAAGTTATGTTTTGCGAAGCCGGACATCCACTTGGCGTACAAGTCTTGCCCGTTTCCTCTGCTATACTATTGTCAATAACCTCATCCACACGCTGCGTAAGTTGTCCGTTTCCATCTGACACTTCCACAGGAGCTTCTGTTGCTGCCATCTCTTGCTGATACTTCTTTGCCTCAGCTTCCTCTGCGGGTTTACGGTTTACACCGGTTTCTGCATCAGAATTCTTTGTCATTTCTGTATCCTCCTTAATTACTACATCTGCCGAAGCCTCTGCTTCCGCTTCTGTCATATTAACAAATGCAGTTTCTTTTGGTTCTGAGGGGCGCCCTTCTTTTAAAACAACAGGCTCGAATTGAGCAAAAGGTGTATTCACACCATCTTTCATCTGATCATCGGCAAAAAACACAATACGGGTATAACGGCCTGCCCCTACGGTAACCCGCCGGAAAGTTCCCAGCCCTTCAATCCGAACCTCTTCTCCCTTACTCACTGTTTCAATAATGAGGCTGATCATATCGTCAATAAAGACATTAACAAAAGCAGGCTCCATGCCTGTAGCCTTCACTATCAATTGTTTTAACGCTCCGGTAGTGATTCGCTCATTCATGGTTTTCCCCTTTCCGTATTTTATCACTCAATGCCATATCTGGAGTAAAATGCAAAACAATACGTGGAGGATACAATGTTTTTTTTCCGGTTTGTATTTCTTCATGTACGAACTCCAGCCTTTTACGGGGTTCAAGACACCCTAATCCATCCAAACTCACCGTATTAAGATTGATAGCTTGTTCGCGCATTACCTCTTCGGTAGTTTTCAATAACAGATTTAACCGACTTTTATCAAGTCCGGTACGTTTCTGAAGTTCAAGAATGAATTTTTTATGATCCATAACAGGATAGTTAATAAGCTCTATGATTAGTTATATCCCAATTGTAGTATTTACTCAAAGATAATATTTTTTTGTTTTTTAAACAATTACTTTTAAGAATCAGTCTTTCAGCCATCCATATTTATTTTTTTAACCAAAGAAATCTGTAGCAACAAATAATTCAGTTTTATTTCAGTTTCCTGTTCAATTTTTGCAATATCAATTAATACAAAAACAGTAAAACGAATTAATTATGAAAATTAGAGACCTTTTTACGGCCTTTATCTTAAGTGGCTTTATGCTTGTTAGCTGTGACAAAAATGATGAAGTTTTGTCCTCAACCCCTGCCTCTATAGCTGAATATGTATCGGCGAATTATCCCGATGCCAAAATCATCATCGTAAAATATGACTCAAACGACAAAGAATACGAAGTGAAATTGTCGAATGGATGGGAACTCACCTTCGATCGCAATTATAAACTTAAAGATGCCGACTTATAATAACTAGAATAAACATTTAACATCCGAACTAAAAAAGGAGGCTACTTCAAAATGAAATAGCCTCCTTCTATCTTATAAAACTTTATTTTGTCATTATTCCCACTCGATCGTCGCTGGCGGTTTAGAACTGATATCGTAAACCACGCGATTTACACCACGCACTTTATTAATAATCTCGTTCGATACTTTCGCAAGGAATTCATAAGGAAGATGCGACCAGTCTGCCGTCATACCGTCTGTTGAAACAACAGCACGTAAAGCAACTGCATTTTCATAAGTACGCTCATCACCCATCACTCCGACTGATTGTACCGGCAACAAGATCACACCTGCCTGCCATACCTGATTATACAATCCGTTATCAATCAATCCCTGAATAAAGATATGATCTGCTTCCTGTAGAATACGCACTTTATCCGGAGTCACGTCACCAAGAATACGAACACCCAGACCCGGTCCAGGGAAAGGATGACGGCCAATCAGACCTGCTGCAATACCTAGTTCTTTACCCACGCGGCGCACTTCATCTTTAAACAAAAGACGAAGAGGCTCTACTACTTTCAGATTCATTTTTGCCGGCAAACCGCCTACATTATGATGAGATTTAATCACCATTCCTGTAATATTCAGCGATTCAATCACGTCCGGATAAATCGTACCCTGCGCAAGCCATTTGATCCCAGTCAGTTTTTTCGCTTCCTGATCGAAAATATCGATAAATCCTTTACCGATAATTTTACGTTTCTGTTCCGGATCAGTTACACCTGCAAGCTCACGATAAAAATGTTCTTTTGCATCGATACCTAATACGTTCAATCCCATGTGTTCATAATTTTTCAACACAGTCTCAAACTCATCTTTGCGTAGCAAACCATTATCTACAAAAATACAAGTCAGATTCTTTCCGATTGCCTTATTTAAAAGAACGGCGGCGACAGTCGAATCCACACCTCCCGAAAGAGCAAGGATTACCTTGTCGTCGCCTAACTGATCGCGCAATCCAGCAACAGTGCTGGCAATATAAGAAGCAGGAGTCCAATCCTGTGCACATCCGCAAATATCTTTCACAAAGTTATTCAATAATGCGGTTCCGTCTTCACTGTGATACACCTCCGGATGGAATTGCACACCCCATGTAAGCTCATTGTCCACTTTGAAAGCAGCGAATTTCACTTCTTTCGTACTGGCTACCAACTTGAAGTTTTCAGGAACAAGAGTAATTGAGTCACCATGCGACATCCATACGATTGAATTTTCACGCACACCCTGAAAAAGGACATCATTCTCTTCATGCCAGTCGAGATGAGCGCGTCCGTATTCGCGGCTAGCACACGCTTCAACCCTGCCACCCGAAGAGTGAGCAAGATATTGCGCACCATAACACACGCCCAATACCGGAAATTGTCCGCGGATATTGGTCAGGTCGATTTGCAATGCATTCGGATCATTAACAGAGAAAGGACTACCGGATAGGATTACACCTTTGATACCTGTCGTATCTTCCGGGAATTTGTTGTAGGGAAGAATCTCACAATACGTGTTGAGTTCGCGCACACGGCGCGCAATCAACTGAGTGTACTGCGATCCAAAATCAAGAATAATAATTTTTTCCTGCATGTTGTTGCTCATATAGAAGTTTTCGCGTTGCAAAGGTAGGTATAAGTGTTTAATCATACAAAATTAATTAACTCCGAAAAAGGTAAATTTTAACTTCTATATATCATTTGAAAAGAAATGTTGTTATTTGGCTATTTACGTCTAAAATTATGAACCAAAATCTAACACTTCAGTTATTCTTAGTAAAGAGATTCAACGGAATCACTATAATAAAAGGCCTGGCAAAAATTCTAAAAATGGCGCATTGGCTCCTTTATAAAAAAAGATTATATTATAATGAAATGCATCCAGATGACAAAATATGGTATTGCCGATATTTTAACCTTTAAGGAGGTTTCCATGCCTGAGATCAATACAAAAGAAGTATTGATTAAAGTAAATTCGGTCGGAATCAATCCCTTCGACCTGAAAATTATGTCAGGCATGTTCCAATCTGAAATAAACCAAAAACTACCCGCTGTAATCGGAAGCGATTTTTCCGGCGAAATCATAGCTATCGGTGAACGGGTGGGATTGTTTAAAAAGGGGATGAAAGTATATGGCAGTGGGATTACATTTGCAGGTGGTTCAGGGTCGTTGGCGGAATATCTCCGGGTTAATGAGGATAAAGTGGGAAAGATGCCTGATAATATAGACTTCGCCTCGGCCGCGGCCATCGTTACTCCGGGTTGTACGGCTCAACAAGCTGTCAATAATCATCTGGAAGTAAAACCGGGCCAGAAAATACTAATTCATGGCGCTGGCGGAGGTGTTGGCTCATTAGCTGTTCAGTTGTGTGTCAATATAGGAGCCCAAGTGGCAGTAACCGTATCAGCCGAAGATGTTGCTTACATGAAAGAATTAGGGGCAGATCTCATTATCAATTATCACAAACAACCATTTGAACATCTGGTCCGTGACTTCGACGGCGTATTGGATACGCAAGGAGGTGAAATTCTGCAACGCAGCTATGAAGTGATAAGACCGGGAGGAAGAATCGTTTCGCTGGTAGCGAAACCGGATCCGGCCATATTGGCTAAATATCATATTATTGGCATACAACAATCTACCGAAATCACTACAAAAGCATTAAATATATTGACTTTTTTAATAGAAGAAAAAATATTAAAACCCCGTGATCCCGAAATTATACCTTTTCAGAATGCTATCAATGCAATTATGGACAAAATGAACGGACGTAATAAACATAAAATTGTCATACAGATAGCTGAGTAACGATTACTTTTTCACTTAAGAAACTTTTCATAAAAGTTTAGGATCGATTTGAGACGTTGAGATTTATAAGTGTTAGTAATTTTCAAAACAGATTGCAGTTATATATGACAAAAGCGAAGATCCCCGCCCGGATCTTCGCTTCATTACAATCAATAAAATTCTAAAAAAACAAATCTTTACAAATATCAAAGAGATAATAATGGCATTTGATCTTGAATAATATGGGTTAATTCTTCCCCAACCATGGATAATGTAACGCCCATTTTCTCAAGTACCGGCGCTACTCCGTATTCTTCGGCACATACAATACATGCTTTCGCTTTTAAACCGCGCTGCATCAGACTTTCTAGTTTTAACTTTATAGTTTCGTCATCGCCGGCCAATTGGACTGATGGACCCCAGATAATCAAATCGATTTCCTGCCATGTTTTTTTTTCTAATGCGTTATCAATATATCGAAGTACCACTTTTAACGCTACATCCTTCTCGCCACTTGTCCATAAAACGGTTAATTTCTGAATATCCATAGCTTTTTAAGAAATAAAAGATTAATAGATTTATATATATTTTGTAAACAATAAAAGCGCTTAAAAAGTTCACACAATTATTGAAATATGTAAAATACACCATTAATACGGCCTGTTTTAAGTAAATTTGCTGCCAATAACAGGAAATAAAACAATGAAGAAATCTCCTATACAACAGCCGGTCCGCCTTCAGGATTGGCTTCCCACTACAAAAAAAGAACTCGAATTGCGCGGATGGGACTATCTGGATGTAATCATCTTTTCGGGAGACGCCTATGTGGACCATCCTTCTTTCGGAGCCGCTGTCGTAGGGCGTGTTCTTGAGGCGGAGGGATTACGGGTAGCCATCGTACCGCAGCCGGATTGGCGAAGCGATATGCGCGATTTCAAAAAGTTAGGAAAACCGCGTCTTTTCTTCGGTGTATCGGCCGGCGCAATGGACTCTATGGTAAACCATTATACCGCAAATAAGCGCCTCCGATCGGATGATGCCTATACGCCCGACGGCCGTTCGGGTATGCGCCCCGATCTTCCCTCTGTAGTATATTCTAAGATACTGAAGGATTTATATCCCGACGTGCCGGTAGTCGTAGGTGGTATCGAAGCCTCTTTGCGACGATTGGGCTATTATGATTATTGGGAGGATAAACTTCGCCCCGGAATCCTTGCCGAAAGCAAAGCGGATATGCTTATTTACGGGATGGGAGAAAAGCCGTTGCGCGAATTGGTGCGTCGCCTAAAAAGTGGCGAAGTCTTTGAATCGATTACCGATCTGAAACAAACCGTTGTGCGTCGCTCTGTAACCGACATTCCCGATCAACCCGACGAAAAAACCGACATCGTATTATATCCCTTTGAAGAATGTCGAAAAGACAAAATAAAGCACGCCAAGAATTTCCGGCATATCGAAGAGGAGTCAAACAAATATTCTGCCGCACGTCTTTGGCAAAAAACAGATGATATCGCGTTAGTCGTAAACCCTCCCTTCGAGCCTATGACCGAAGAGGAAATTGACGCTTCATTCGATCTGCCTTATACACGATTGCCTCATCCTAAATATAAAGGGAAACATATCCCCGCATATGAAATGATTAAATTCTCGGTAAATATGCATCGGGGATGTTTTGGCGGATGTGCATTCTGCACCATTTCAGCTCATCAGGGGAAATTTATCGCATCGCGATCAAAAAAATCCATTCTGAAAGAGGTAAAAGAGGTGATGCAGCTACCCGACTTCAAAGGATACCTGAGTGACTTAGGAGGCCCCTCTGCCAATATGTATAAAATGAAAGGGTTTAAAGAGGAAGTATGTCGCAAATGCAAAAAACCATCGTGCCTCCACCCTGTAGTTTGTCCGAACCTGAATACAGACCATTCGGCATTACTAGATGTATATCATGCGGTAGACGCATTGCCCGGTATTAAGAAATCATTTATCGGCAGTGGCGTACGCTATGATTTATTGCTGCATAAAAGCAAGAACGAAAAGATTAACGAAGTAAATAAAATATATACCGAAGAGCTGATTACGAAGCATGTTTCCGGGCGTCTGAAAGTTGCACCCGAACATACCGCAGCACGTACCTTATCGGTAATGCGTAAACCTTCATTCAAGCAATTTGAAGAATTCAAGCAAATTTTCGACCGTATCAACCGCGAAAAGGGATTACGTCAGCAAATCATCCCGTATTTTATTTCGAGCCATCCGGGTAGTACGGAAGAAGATATGGCTGAGCTTGCAGTAGAAACGAAACGCCTTGATTTTAAACTCGAGCAAGTACAAGACTTTACACCAACGCCTTTGACTGTAGCAACCGAGATTTATTACACGGGGGTTCATCCTTACACGCTTGAAAAGACCTTTACGGCCCATTCGAAAGAGGAAAAACTGCGCCAGCGCCAGTTCTTTTTCTGGTATCAGCCTGAATATAGACACCCAATCCAGAATGCATTGAAACGCATGAACCGCCCCGATTTGCTCAAAAAGCTATATGTTGCCAATGATCCATATCAACCGGGCAAAACCGAGGCGTCACGTCGTTCAGAACGCGACCGTATGCAAAAGCCTAAACGCCGTTAATTACATATCACATATTTATCAGCCGCAACAGTTGCCAAACTGTGCGGCTGATATTTTTTTGCGCATACGCTTTCTCCATCGCTTTTTCCAGCGATACAGGTGCAGGCAACAGAGGCATTACAGCCAAAAATCCGGCATCGCATAAACTTTCAGTTTCCTCAACCGAACCCGCTATTCCGATTACAGGAATTCCTTGGCGAGCAGCTGCATGCAGAATACCAACCGGAGCTTTTCCCATACAGGTTTGGGCATCCATCCGCCCCTCTCCCGTAATCAACAAATCGGCACCGGCGATGCGTTTATCAAAGTCGATTGCATCAAGTACCAACTGAATACCCGGTTTTAATTGAGCGCCCAAAAAGGCAACGAATCCACCACCTAAACCTCCGGCAGCACCGGCTCCCGGCAGATTTTGAATGTCGATATGTTCTTCTTGCCGGATAACTTCCGCAAAATGGGCCATCCCCCGATCCAAAGCCACAATCATATTGTCGTCCGCCCCCTTTTGACGTGCAAATACAAAGGCAGCTCCCGATTCGCCGCAAAACGGATTATTTACATCGCACGCAATTGAAAAATTTACATTTGTCAACAATGGGGTTACTTCCGAACGATCAATAGAGGCAATATGTTGTAATACTCCTCCCCCTTGTCCTACGGGCTCTCCGTGAATATCACGAAATACAAAGCCCAAAGCCTGAAGCATCCCGATTCCGGCGTCATTGGTTGCGCTTCCGCCAATTCCGATAAGAAATTCAGTACACCCTTTTTTTAATGCATCCAAAATCAATTCGCCCGTACCGAATGTAGACGTAACAGCGGGATTCCGTTTATCGGGAGCCACCAAAGGTAAACCGCTGGATGCAGCCATCTCAATTACGGCCGTGCGGTTATCTCCCAATATGCCGTAAGAGGCTTCTATCAGATGCATGAGCGGATCATGTACTATGCAGGTTTCATAATGACCGTCGGTAAGCGAAATCAAGGCATCTACCGTACCTTCACCTCCATCCGCTACCGGAATTTTAACAACATTGCAATTCGGATAAATAGTGCGGATTCCTTGTTCTGCTGCCTCGGCTATTTCGGAAGAAGATAGCGAACCTTTAAACGAATCGGATGCAATAACAATCTTATGTATCTCTCTCATGGTTAAATAATAAACTGTAAATAAGGTACTCTATGACAAAATTAACAATTTAAATGAACTCCACTCAACCCGAAAGCAGTTTATTCGTTCCCGCAAAAAGATAAAAATGCTTCGAAAAAACACCCATTTACAACTATTCATTAGAAAAAGTTGTTTCTAATAAAAAATATAGGAGGAATATACTATGCTAACATGGAAAGACATTCTACATTTCGTTCAAGACGGAAATCCGACTCCCCCGCGCATTGTTGAACATACGCAAGCCGAATGGAAAACATTACTTTCGCCGGAAGTGTACCGGATCACCCGTGAAAAAGGGACTGAGCCTGCTGGAACCGACGCGACATGTGGAAAAGTAGAGTCGGGCGTTTATACCTGCGCTTGCTGTGACAATCTGCTTTTCGATACAGAAAAAAAATTTAATTCCGGAACGGGATGGCCGAGTTTTACGCAACCGGTATTACCTAATGCGATTCGTTATGCGGTAGATCTTTCTTACGGCATGGAACGTATCGAAGCAAACTGCAATGTCTGCGGAGCGCATTTAGGACATGTATTTCCGGACGGTCCTGCCCCTTCAAGATTACGCTACTGCATGAATTCACAGGCCTTGGTGCGTCATAAAGATGCTTCCGGGTATGTAGATTCCGCTGTTTTCGGCGGAGGATGCTTCTGGTGTACTGAAGCTATTTTCAAAGAGGTAAACGGTGTTATCAAGGTAGAACCCGGGTATGCCGGAGGGTTTCTAGAAAACCCTACTTATCAAGAGGTTTGCAATCAAACAAGTGGACATGCGGAAGTAATCCGTGTAACTTACGAACCGCAACTGATTGATTATGCGAGCCTGATCAGAATACATCTTGCAACCCATAATCCGACTACTTTAAATCAGCAGGGCAATGATAAGGGTCCGCAGTATCGTTCGGTTATTTTTTATAAAACAGAAAAACAACGGGAAGAAGCATTGCGCGAGCTTAACCACATCAGTGGAATATTCGAAGATCCGGTTGTAACCGAAGTGTTGCCACTCGAAAAATTTTATCCCGCAGAAAATTACCATCAGGATTATTATGCCCGACACACCGACGAACCCTATTGTCAATATGTGATTAAGCCCAAACTTGATAAGTTCAGAGAACATAAGATTGAGTTGGACCCCCAAAAGAAGGGTTGAAAACGATTTGAGGTACGTTAAAATCTTTGTAGCTTTGAATCAATTTTATAAATTATCAAATCTATGAAGAAATCCTTAGAATCACTTATGGTGGCTGCTACAATGACACTGGGCGCCTGTACCCCGGGTGCACAACCCAAAGAGGAAGCTAAAGAGATTATCGGCAAAAGCAATATCCGTATTGAAAACGGACGAATGACAGCCGAAGTCCTGCAAAGTTTCGGACGCGTTGGTGACGTAAACATCTCTCCCGACCAAACGAAAATTCTGTATGGCGTAACTTATGTAAGTGTACCTCAGAATAAAAGCAATCGTGAGCTGTTTGTGATGAATACAGACGGCTCTGATAATCATCAAATCACTTCAACAGCTAAAAGTGAAGGAAACGCAGTATGGATTGACGGTGGCAAAAAAATCGCATTCCTTACCTCTGAAAGCGGTAGTTCACAAATGTGGGTGATGAATGCGGATGGTAGTGATCGCCGTCAGGTTAGTAATTACGAAGGAGGCATTGACGGATTTCTGATTTCGCCCGATCAAACAAAAGTTTTATTCTATTCGAATATCAAATACGGACGCACCGTCAAAGATTTGTATCCGGATCTTGACAAAGCTACCGGTGCCATCTATGATGATGTAATGTATAAACATTGGGATGAATGGGTAAAAACTGTACCGCATCCTTATATCGCTGAGTTTACCGGCGCTTCGCTTGAAAATATTACCGATATTATGCCGGGTGAACCGTATGAATGTCCGATGAAGCCGTTTGGTGGCATTGAAGATTTTGCCTGGAGTCCCGACAGCAAACAGTTGGTATATACTTGTCGTAAAAAAACTGGACTTGCTTATTCGGTATCGACAAATTCAGACCTTTACCTTTATAACCTTGCTGATAAAAGCACCCGCAACCTCACTGAAGGGATGATGGGATACGATACGGCTCCAGCCTTCTCGCCCGACGGCAACAAGCTGGCATGGAAAAGCATGGAACGCGACGGATATGAATCAGATCAGATCAGATTGTTTATGCTTGATATGCAAAACGGCGAAAAGACGTATCTTACATCTGAGTATGACAATAACGTAGAGGGATTCACTTGGGCTCCGGATAATAAAACTATTTATTTCCTCTCTGTAAATCAGGCAACCGAACAAATTTTCCGCCTGCAAATCGAGTCGAAAGCGATCGAGCAGCTTACAACGGGAGATTATGATTACGCGTCTGTTGCATTGGCCGGAGATCAAATCATCGCACTACGCCACTCGATGTCTGCGCCAAACGATATTTATGCCGTAAATAGCCAAACAAAAGAAGTAAAACAACTTACTACGGAAAATAATCACATTCTTGATCAGTTGCATTTAGGAAAGGTGGAAAAACGCTGGATTAAAACAACAGATGGCAAAGAGATGCTTACATGGGTAATGCTTCCTGCCGATTTTGATCCGAATAAAAAATATCCGGCTTTGCTTTACTGTCAAGGTGGCCCGCAAAGCGCCGTAAGCCAATTCTGGTCATACCGCTGGAATGTCCAAATGATGGCTGCAAATGATTATGTGGTAGTATTGCCAAACCGACGCGGAGTACCGGGATTCGGTCAGGCCTGGAATGAGCAGATTAGTGGCGATTATGGTGGTCAGAATATGAAAGATTATATGGCTGCCATCAATACGGTAAAACAGGAGCCATGGGTGGACGAAAACCGCTTAGGCGCCGTTGGAGCTAGTTACGGTGGATTCTCTGTTTACTGGCTGGCCGGCAACCACAACAAAACGTTCAAAGCCTTTATCTCACATGCCGGAATTTTCAATCTTGAGGCGCAATACCTTGAAACGGAAGAGTTATGGTTTGCTAACTGGGATATGGGTGGTAATTTTTGGGATAAGAGCAATAAGACAGCTCAGAATACCTATGCTAATTCCCCTCACCGCTTTATCGATAAATGGGATACGCCGATCTTGGTAACGCACGGAGAATTAGATTACCGAATTCTTGCTTCGCAAGGTATGATGGCATTTAATGCAGCTGTCATCAAAGGTATTCCGGCAGAGATGTTGGTGTTCCCGGATGAAAATCACTGGATCATGCAGCCTCAGAATGGTGTTTTATGGCAACGGGTATTTTTCCGTTGGCTTGACCGCTGGTTAAAAGATGAGCCGACAGCTCAGAATACCACTGCTATCGCACAATAATAACCGGAAGGTTTAATATAACAAATCGCCACTGTATTTCTTTGAAGAATACAGTGGCGATTTTTGTATAAATAGTCCAATCGATATTATCAGAACGGATAACCAATAGCCAAATGATAACCTAGGTTTTTCCAGACTTTATTGATATTATAATACCCGCTCTTTCCCGTATCGTAAGGAGCATGGATAGGAACTCCCACATCAAAACGTAAAACGATGTATGTAATATCAAGCCGTAAACCGGCTCCGGTGCCTAACGCGACATCCTTTCCAAAAGAGCGCCATGAAAAAGCACCCCCCGGACGATTTTCATCCTCCTTGAGTAACCATACATTCCCGGCATCTACAAACAAAGCTCCAAATAAACTACCGGCAATCGGGAAGCGATATTCAATGTTTGCCTCAAGTTTCAGATTACCCGTCTGATCAAGATAAGAATAAAGAGCATCCGCAGCGGGATGAAAACTACCCGGACCAATAGAACGTACACTGAATGCGCGTATACTATTTGCACCCCCTATAAAAAACTGTTCACTGTAAGGAGCTACCGATGAGTTGAGATACGGTTTAAGAACCCCTCCCATCAATCGGCTTGCAATCATTTGACGCCCTTTTAATTTATAATAATACCGAACTTCGCTCGTTAATTTAATAAATTGCGAAAACGGACTGCCGAATATTGTTTTTCGGTCTTTTTTATCTCCAAATAATTCCATTGCGCCGTAAAGTAGATTACCAGCCTGTGTAATGGAACTTTGCCACCATACATGATTTCGGCGTGAAGTTATCGGACTATCATCATACGTATACGTATATCCCATAGAAGGGATAAATTGATTATCGAAACTCAACTCCAATGCCTTATTTTCATTCATCACACTATCAAACTCGGCCGTCTTTTTCATCAAAAAACTATACGCCAGACTAAACGGAGTTACCGTATGCGAGCTCACAGTGGATGATTTAAAATCATAATTTCCAGAACCACCCAGCGTTAACAAGCGGAAAAAGCCGGCACGGCTGAGCAGATTCGCATTCATCTTAAAAGTCGTTGTAGCCGGAAACTTAAAATCACGATGCATGAAACGAGGGGCTATTAAACGAGGAATAATCAAACTATTGGTAATCCCCAACTCATAAGAGTTGATAAGATTATTACCTTTTGCATTTTTCGCGCCAGCTCCGGTCTGCCATTCATAAGAACCGCTCATTTGCGTATTTAAAACTTCCCCACCCCGAAATACATTCCGGCGAGTTATTCCGAAAATCAATCCCGGTCCGGTTTGGTTATTTGACTTAGTCGTGATATTCAACTCTATCTCCGCATCAATTGGCAATTCCAGTGTAGTATTAATCAACACATTCAAACTATCTACCTTATGCAAAGTATCTGCCGGCATAAAGCCTAATTCGGCAAATTTAAATGTATTTAGTCTGTTCAGATTAAATTGGGTTGCGTCCGAAGCGGCTTGCGAATACCAGTCACCTGGCTTAAAAGCCAATGCCCGATATAAGACTGAAGGACGCACAGGAACCTTCTTCCGATAGAAAACACCCATATTCTTATAATCGATTGTATCTGTAGGAGGGCGTCCGTAACTGTTATTAATGGTATAATCAATCTTACCAATACGCCAAGGCTTCAACAAGGGCTTGGGCAAATCCGTTTTTGGGATAATACGCAATGCTATTTCATGATTGCCCCCTGTACTGTCTGCCAGATAAGATATAAAATCAGGACGAAAATAATAATACCCATGATTACGCAGATAGTCACTGATTCGGCTACGCTCATCCTCAAGCATATTTACATTAAATATTTGACCCGGTTTCAATTTACTTTCACCGGCAATCACGCGAATCAAACTATCGGAAGGCGTTTCCGCTTCCATATATTCAATTGATTTATAACGGTAAGGTTTATTGTAATCAACAAAATATGAGATTTGTGCTTTGCGGGGATTTTTTTTGTCGGGAATAATTTCATAGCGGACCTTCCCGTTAAAATAACCGTTATCGCCCATTAGGGTCTCGGCAGCTTTAGCTCGTACCGCCGGATCGACTTTTGATATCAACACAGGGTCGGCCGCAAGTTTATCAAAAAACCACTTCTTAATACCCTTCTTTTTATCTGTTTTAAACCAGTTGTACATCCATAAACCAAACGGAATCGGGATATGGATACCTAAAATGGTATTATTAGGATCAACCTTCAAGGTTTGATCTACTTGCGATTCAGCTTCCGGATCGATGGCCTCTCCGGTTGGCCCGGTTACCTTAAATTCTTTGATACCGGTATATAACACTTCTCCTTCCGGAAGTTTACGTGTCGTAGAGCAGCTGCTCATTATTAAAATGAGTAGCGTAAGGGCATATGCTATGAATGTATTATAATGTCTGAATTCCTTCATTTTGTTACGTTTTTACTATTCTCTTCTTTCGGTTCTGTTTCAATTGCACGCTGACGACGTTTTTCATTAAATATAAACAACTGCCGCACTTTGCGGACACGGCGTTTTAAAACAGCCCCTATACCGGTTTCTACAATTTCACCTTCCAACACACTTTCAAAGCCGGTATGATGGAAAAGTTTCAGATAACGCGTACCCGATTTATCCAGCATATACTCAAGAGTTACGTCATCGATAAAATTCTGCTGCTGCTCGTCCGCGGCTTCTTGCCCCGACGACACCTTTCCTCCGACCACAATTCGGAAACGATCATTAAAAAGTCTTTTTGAAAACCGGAACGAATAGTCCGTTCGTTTACCCGAAGACCCTTCTGCACCATACTGATCATAGGTATCAATTCCGACACTCAAATCCACTCCTTTGAGAGCACTTCCGGCAAATGAATTGATCTCTTTCTGAATAAATGCATTCAAAGCATTATTCGTATTCGCCTTGGAGGTTGTACCCGGGCCCGTATATGCTTGAGTTATGATCAGGTTCATTGCCTGGCGAGAACGCTCTTCCGCAGTCATCTGCGCTAATTGATTTTGAATAGAAATATCATCCGGCGCCTCCACCGTAAATTGGATACTCAGATTATCTAAACGGTTACGAATTTCGATCAATGGCTCGAAAACAACCACACGCGTACCTTTCCCCTCCTCTGTAACAGTCGAACGGATGGTTTCGGAGGCCGTAATATTAATATATGGATCCATTAGTTTACCACTCCATTCTACATAGCTACCGTTTCGAATATTAAATGTCTTTGCTACCGGCAAAATCGGAAGATTATACCGCACAAATCCACCCGACAAGCTGTAACGCCCGCTTAAATCGGTTTCTCCCATCGGAGTCAGGCGGAAAGCAAGATCACCTCCCCCTTGCAATTCCACACGGTCATCCCCGTTTGTAGATAAATCGATACCCACTTGTACAGTAGGAGCAATATTCACCGTTACCAGCATATTAATACCCGAAAGCGCTGCTGCATTATTCTTTATCTGATAATTCGAGTCGATCGTATCATTAAAGGAAGTAAAAGTCACAAGATTCGACACACGGTTCTGAGCCGATACCGGAGAGTCGAGCATTACATAATTCACTCGGGTGCCTGTCAGCAAGTTTATATTACCTCGTACAGTCAATAACTCAACTGGGCCCTTTACCGTTGTGTTCACATTCATCATCAGACGACCATAAATCATTTGGTTTCTCTGCTTAGGCACATTTAATAATTCTACGATATCGCCCGTAATACTCAAATCCGCAACCATCCGGTTAAAATCGGTAAAGTTGAACTCACCATTCAGCAACAACGGATTTTTATTATAAGCCATTATTGAGTAATTATGAAATTCGAGCTTATTGTTTTTGATAATCATCGGTTGCTCATCTAACTTATACGTTGCATTCGCATAACTCACGGTAACCGCCGCACTATCTAAATCGAGCTTTCCGCTAATAAACGGCTGCTTCCCGATCTCCTCCATCATAATCTCGCCCGAAGCCGTACCTACCAACGAGGCCATTGCATCCGGGATGAAAGGATCGGCAAGTTTTAACGGCAACGCATACAAGAACATATTGGCAGCCATACTTACCGAATCATGTGCATTCAGATTCACATCACCTTCCAATATCTTTTGTTTATCCAAATCGACAGAAGCATATACCCATTGACCGATTGCTTTCGATGATTCATAGTTAAGATCAAGCGCAAGGTCACCCATCAGGCGCTTATTGTAGTAAAGCGTATCGAGGGTCACCAATCCTTTAGCATCCATTTGTTCTTTATCGAAAGAAACATTAATTCCCGCATTGAAACGGCCGGAAAAAGGAGGAAGATTCGGTAATACTTCCGAGATTTGGGAAATCTGAAAATTCTTTAATGCTACATCCAGATCGCTTTTCCCCTCCTGTAACAATGTATCTCGTGACTGCAATGATAATTGCATCCCTTTTTCGCCGGTCAATATAAAATCGGCCAACATATGTTTTTCAGATGTAAGCGCGATGAAATTATTCGGATTCAATGTCCATTTCCGATAAAGGATAACAGGATCATACGGCTCGAAATGCAGTTTCATCTCTTTTTGAGAAACCTCGAAAATAAGGCCGAGATCAAGTCCGGTCTGATCTTTCCCGTTTTTATAAAGAAGGTCAAGCGAAATTTTATTTTTTTCGAGAATACCCGAGGCCTTTGCCCGGAATGCCCGTGCCGGATTCTGATTCTTACTATTTCCTGTAATCTGATAATTAAATTGTTCCCCGGCCTGCGTAATATCCAGGTTTACGGTGTTCAATAATAAGGTATCCTTACGCAAATCATTCACCAAACCATTCAACCGAATGCCGTCTTTCTTTTCAGACGCCAATAACAAATCGATTTTTTTATAACGGAATCCGGTTGACTTGAAATACCCGTAAAGGGCGTTTTGCGTACCGGCTTCGAACTGCATCACCATATCGGGGAATAATGCCTGGAGTTGCCGGATATCCACCTCTCGCTCTTTCATCTGCTTATCGAGTATTGCGGTACTTTGTTTTACAGCCTGCAACAATGAATCTAACCCCGTATCTATATCAACCTTTAACTGCAAGTCGCCATTTCTTACCGCTAAACGGATAGAGTCGGGTTCAACCGAAGATGTCAGCGCCAGATTCCCCAATTTGTTTAAAATACCTCTGTCTCGTAAACGCATATCATTTACCTGTGCATCCAGGTGATAGGTATCTTTGAGATTCGTACTCGCATTCGCTTCTATATTTGCCGCTATGATTTTTTCTGAATCGAGCACCTTCAAATTATACAAATCGATTCGATTCAGATTTGCGGTAAGGTTTGCCGTTACCTCCTGCTTTGTCAAAAGCCCCTTCAACAGCAAATTCATATTAAGGATCGTATCACTCCCTATAAGCGACAAATCGTAATGTGATTTATTTAACGCAGCATTGAGTTTCAGACTTTCTATACGATATTGACTCACGTCAAAACGCGTCACTCCGGCATTCACATCAGCATAAGTTGCAGCAGAAAAAGGATCAAACCCCGCACCCGAAGCCTTTGCCTGCATGGTCAGCGTACCGAAACCGGCATAAGGCAGAAACTTATTTATCGCCATGCTATCTGCATCAAGTTGCACCGTATATTTTTCTTCTACCGGGTAATAGCTACCGTTTACACTTAACTCAGAGTGTCCGAATGCCAACGATACTTTTCCTGTATATTGGCCCACTTCAGCAAACAGATTTCCATTGATACTGATTTTTTTTGGAATTGCCAGTTGATGGCGTAATGCAGTGTCGGGCAATAAAAGCGGAATAAATGAAAGGTTTTCAAGATCACCTTCTAATTTAACCTCTGCCGAAGTATTTTTCTCGTCATTTAATTTATTAAAAAAGCCGGTACTCTCAATATTAAAAGCGGTAGGTAATGATATATTAAACGAACGAATATCCAAACGGCGCATATCGCCATTAATATCCGTATTTAACATCAAATCATGATCGGGATACACCTTATCGGCATCCGGAGCATAAGCACTTATGAAATAGAGAATATCCTGTTTACCGATTTTCCCATCGAGCAAAGCCTTTATTTTCCCTCGACGAGGTTTTGCAAATACCGATTGATCCCAACGTGCATCTAAAGACAAATGACTATTGGGAGTCACCAACTTAAAGCCACTGACCTTCATAAAGACCGAATCCATTGCATAGCTCCCCTTTAGGGAAGTCAGCTCCAGACCACTCTGTTCTTTAAAAGAGGCGTTTTTTATACGTGCACTTACGGTTGTTCCTTGGTTATAGATAGAATCAGCACTTATACGGATATCCCGCATTGCCATATGTGCCGGATCAAAACCGTTTTTTTGCGGCAACGTATCCAAATCCATCGCATAGCTCGACTTACGGATATCCAGCGATGCTGCTTTATAGATATTTTCGCCCAAAGATAAATTACCCTGACGAATAGACCCCTGCCCGATCAGACAGTTCAGATCAAAGCCCGACTCCTCCATCTTCAACGCGTATCCGGCATTATTCACATTGAGTTGCCCTATCCGGAATTTCCAATTAAGGGGAGTACTCTCCGATTTGACAGTATCTTTCGAGGATGGAGTGATACGCATACGCACCCGGGTATTGGCCAATAAAATATCTTTAACATCGCCAACCTGATTTTTAAGACTTACATCTATGTCTTTCAGCGTCAGATTACCAACCTTACCCACCAAATCGATTCCCTCAATCAATCCTTCCATATCGGAAGAGAGGTCTCGGACCGCCAATTCAGCTACAACGACTTTCCCCTTCAACAACGGCATAAAGGCGATACCGGTACGGAACGAGGATAAATGGAAAAGCGTATCTCCCTTTTGCGTAATGCCATCGACACCTGATAATTGCAATTTTAAGGGAAAACGCAAATCAAACCGATCAATATTAATCTGCCATCCGGTTTTCTCTGATAATACAGACGCGGCCTTGTCTTTTGCAAATCGCTGCAAAGCCGGGATGTATAATAAAAACGGAAGAATAATTAATATCAGAACAACAGAGAGAATTACTCGAACTGTATATCGCAAAAAAGGCTTCATTAAGTGAAATGATTATAATATGTTAGCTTGATTATTAAACAACTGTAATCACATTTAGTTATCTCTTAGATAAGAAACAAAATAGGATTTAACAGATTTAACGGAACGCGAAGTTATCTAAAATAAAACAATTGTTTTTCATTTGTATATAATCTATTTTTTACACTCATATATGAATACGCCATTTATACTACCACAGGGTATCTCAACTTTAAGGGAACTATGACGACCCCATTTAACGCAAGCACCTCTGTGTTTTCGTGGGCGCGCCCCATCTCGGACGCGCCCGCGTACGGTACGGGACGCGCCCGTGTCCCGAGTGGGACATGCTCGTGTCCCATCCGGGACGTGCCCGCGCCCTAGATAAGGAGTAGTGAGGAATTTATCGAAAACTAGTTCTTAAAAAAGATTCTGAGGAGCGTCCATTTTACATTATTTTTCTCAAAACAAAACAGAATACTGTTTGTTATACCTGTAACATTAAATACGAATATATGGACCTTTATTTCCGATTAAAAAATTTTATCACAAATTGGGATATCAATGTAGACGAAATCTCCGATTTGATGAAAACACTAAAGAAAGAGAGTATCATGACGCTTTGGTGTTTACAAAAAAAATTAAATGGACGGTACGACTTGTATTTCGGATTTGATGGTCCTTTCATCATTAAGTCCGAAGCTGAACGGGAAGCCCTGATTAAGAAACTTGATGAAGAATATATTCATCCCAGAAAAGAAGAATGAAATGAAAGAGGCTCTCTGTAATAGTAAAGGGATTGCATGCCCTGCTAATCCCTTTACTAAATGTGAAACTATTCTTATTCCTTAAAATATGATTACTTATCAGTCTGAACTTAAAACGAACTCATTCTATATTATTAAAAGTTGCTGCGAACTCATTGTTCCAAAAACGGAAACTGAGCCGGGACGTATTTTTATATCCTACCCGGTAGATATCGACTATTCTATTCAGAAAAGATCGGGTGCGAAAACCTTCCGTGTATTAATGGAAATTTCTATAAACTATCCCGCCAAAATACCCGGATATGCCATTATGGTGGAAGGAATGGGTGATTTTGCCATTGAATCCGACCGTGAGCTTACAGCTCCCGAACGCGATCATTTAATTAACTATACGGCAATTGAAGCCTGCATAGAACATATACGAGGCTATGTTGCGAATATTACCTCTCAATATCCGTTAGGCAAATATATCTTTGCGGGTATTAATATGGAGGCGTTGTATAAAAGTAAACTTGAACAACAGAAAAAAATCAAGACATCTGAGAGCAAACTGAAGCATACCGAAAAATAACGATTCTTTTAGATAAAAAATGCCGCTTTGATAGAATAACAAACGATTCTTTCGAAGCGGCATTTTTTATTTACCACCAGTTTGAAAGCCATTTTGTAAAATAATTTATTAACTCTCCTATTACTAACACAAATAAACTTACCTAAAGAGAAAAATAAAACCAACATATTAAACAACAATGCCACTAAAACAACATTATAGTCAATTTTAATATTTTACAACCACACAATATTGCCACAATAATTAATTATTTTAATTTTGTATTTATCCTTATTGTCGCCGACCTTAATGGAGACTCTTTTAAGAGCAGAATAAGTAAATATTTTTTTATTCAATAGTATATATGTGTGGAATTGTAGGTTATTTAGGCTTCCGTGAAGCCGCCCCTATCTTGATTAAAGGATTAAAACGATTAGAATACCGTGGTTACGACAGCGCAGGGCTTGCTTTAATAGACCCAATCGATAATCTTAATATTTATAAAGCCAAAGGAAAAGTTTCGGATCTTGAAAATGAAATGCATGGGAAACAGATTAGCGGTCAATTGGGCATAGCGCATACCCGCTGGGCAACCCATGGCGAACCAAACAAGGCGAATGCCCATCCGCATGCATCTCAATCAGGAAATCTGGCATTAGTACATAATGGCATCATAGAAAACTATGCCTCACTAAAAGAGATGCTTATTGGAAAAGGTATTCGTTTCAGAAGCAACACGGATACCGAAGTACTCGTACAGTTAATTGAATATTTGCAGAATAAACATCAGCTTTCTTTATACGAAGCCGTATCCATGGCTTTAAACGAGGTGGCAGGAGCTTATGCCATTGTTGTTGCGGAAAAAGGAAACGCAGGAACTCTCATCGCAGCCCGAAAAAGTAGTCCGCTCGTAATTGGAATCGGCGAAGAGGAATTCTTCGTGGGTTCGGACGCATCACCAATCATAGAATATACCAACCAAGCCGTTTACCTTGCGGATGAAGAGATTGCCGTCCTGCAAAAAGGAGAGCCATTGCGTATATTCAATTTAAATGGCGCTGAAACTTCACCCGCAATCTGTACGCTGGATATGCCATTAGAATCGATTGAAAAAGCAGGATATCCCCATTTCATGCTTAAAGAGATTTTTGAGCAACCCAAAACAATCGCAAATTGCATGAACGGCCGTCTTTTCCAGGAAGAAGGAGAAGTAATGCTATCCGGAATCCAAGAGAATCAGAAACGATTTACAGAAGCGCGACGAATAATTTTTGTGGCTTGCGGTACGAGTTGGCATGCGGCTTTGATCGGCGAGCATCTTATCGAATCATTCTGCCGTATTCCGGCAGAAGTAGAATATGCTTCGGAGTTTCGCTACCGTAATCCGGTGATTTACCCCGATGACATTGTAATTGCATTATCGCAATCGGGAGAAACCGCAGATACATTGGCGGCCATTGAGATGGCCAAAGCGGCAGGAGCATTTATTTATGGAATATGCAATTCGATAGGGGCTTCTATCCCACGCACAGCTCATTCCGGTACGTATCTCCATGTAGGGCCGGAGATCGGCGTCGCATCTACAAAAGCGTTTACCGGGCAAGTAACCGTTTTAACCATGCTGGCGCTTGCCATTGCCAAATTACGAAATCAGGGGGCACCGGATACAGCGAAGAAGATGGTCGAAGCTTTGACTAGGCTTCCGTCTTTACTTCAAAAGACGCTCGAAACAAACGAACAAATCGCTCGCATCGCGCAAACGTTTACCTACGCTCAGAATTTTATTTATCTGGGGAGGGGATACAATTATCCTGTCGCGTTAGAGGGGGCTCTGAAGCTTAAAGAGATATCGTATATCCATGCCGAGGGGTATCCGGCAGCCGAAATGAAGCATGGCCCGATTGCATTGATCGACTCAGAAATGCCGGTCGTGGTAATCGCAACAAAAAATGAAATGTACGAAAAAGTGATCAGCAATATTCAGGAAATCAAATCACGAAACGGGAAAATCATCGCCATTGTTTCGGAAGGAGATTCGATTATTAAAGATATCGCCGATTATTGGATTGAAGTTCCGGTGGTCGATCATTTTCTGGATCCTGTAATTTGCTCAATTCCTTTGCAGTTGCTTTCTTATCATATTGCAATATGTAAGGGAAAAGATGTAGACCAACCCCGCAATTTGGCAAAATCGGTAACCGTCGAATAATCTAATAAACATTTATTAACTATTATGGAGGCATTTTCATTTTAACGAATCGGGATATCTGCTATTAATTTTACACAGCAAATGCAGCTCAAAAAGGTATTTATTCTTAAATTTGCAGTTTTAGAAGCTTTGTGAGCTTTTATTTCTGAATAATTATCACGCTACATAGCATCATAGGAATTATGACAACGAACGAATCATTCGAAGAAATTGAAAAAAAGAGCCTCAATTTTATAGAACAGGCTATTGAGAACGACTTAAAAGAGGGTAAAAATAATGGACGTGTTCATACACGTTTTCCACCTGAGCCGAATGGTTATTTACATATCGGTCACGCGAAGGCTATCTGCATGGACTTCGGTGTTGCCCAAAAATATAATGGAAAATGTAATCTTCGCTTTGACGATACAAATCCGGTAAAAGAAGATACCGAATATGTTGATGCGATTATGGAAGATATCCACTGGTTGGGATTCGATTGGGAAGACCGTCTTTTTTACGCTTCCGATTATTTCCCGAAACTATGGGATTTTGCCGAAGAAATGATTCGTCGTGGTCATGCTTATGTAGATGAACAGTCTGCAGAAGAAATTGCGAAACAGAAAGGCACTCCAACACAGGCCGGTACAGAAAGTCCGTTTCGTAACCGCCCGATCCAAGAGAATCTCGACCTGTTCCGCCGCATGAATACCGGCGAGATTGAAGAAGGCGCGATGGTATTGCGTGCAAAAATCGATATGGCTTCGTCAAACATGCATTTCCGTGATCCGATCATGTATCGTATCATTAAGCATCCTCATCACCGTACCGGTAATGCTTGGAATGCGTATCCGATGTATGACTTCGCTCATGGACAGAGCGACTATTTCGAAGGTATCACCCACTCTATCTGTACACTTGAATTCGAAGTACACCGTCCGCTTTACGACTGGTTTGCTACCGAATTGGCAAATGGCGGAGAATACAAACCGCGTCAGATGGAATTTAACCGTTTGAACATGACCTACACCATGATGAGCAAGCGTAAATTGCTTCAATTGGTACAGGAGGGATTGGTGCGCGGCTGGGATGACCCCCGTATGCCAACTATCTGTGGTTTGCGTCGTCGCGGTTATACACCGGAGTCGATTCGCAATTTCATCAACCGCATCGGTTATACAAAATACGACGGTATGATCGACGTTTCATTACTTGAGCACAGCATCCGCGAAGACTTGAATGCAAACGCAACGCGTATTTCAGGTGTGATTGATCCGATTAAACTTATCATTACAAACTACCCGGAAGGACAGGTTGAAATGATGACAGCAGAAAATAATCCGGAAAAACCTGAGGATGGAACACATGAGATTCCGTTTACTCGTGAATTGTATATCGAACGTGAAGATTTCATGGAAAATGCATCTAAGAAATTCTTCCGTCTGACATTGGATAAAGAAGTTCGTCTGAAAAGCGCTTACATCATCAAATGTACAGGTATCAAGAAGAATGAAGCGGGTGAAATCGAAGAGATCTATGCTGAATATGATCCGGAATCAAAAAGCGGATTACCGGGTGCAAGCCGTAAAGTAAAAGGTACGCTTCATTGGGTATCGGCAGAACATAGCATCAATGCGGAAGTTCGCTTGTATAACCGCTTGTTTACGGTTGAAGATCCAGCCGGAGAAACCGATGTTGACTTCCGTTCTTTACTAAATCCTGAATCGGAAATAGTAATTACAAATGCGCGTATTGAGCCATTTGTAAAAGAAGTTGCTAAACCGGGCACAAAATTCCAATTCCAACGTATTGGGTATTTCTGTGTAGATACAGACTCGACCGACGACAAGCTGGTGTTCAACCGCACTGTTTCGTTGAAAGATTCTAAAAACTAATTTCAATAAATAACTGCATAACCACAAAACCATCATGCAGCACATCGTATGGTTTTGTGGTTTTCTATGATAATATCCGTTCTATGAACAAATCCCTCGACCAGCTAGTAAGAAAATATGAAGAAATGATCGGACAGGAAAAAAGTATTTACTTTGATGCTGATCAGATTGAGGCGATAGCCTTTTCTTTCGAAAGCAAAGAGGATTTTAAGGAAGCGCTGAACGTGGTGAATTACGGGCTGCAACTACATCCCGCCAATCCGTCACTTCTGTTATGTAAAGCAAAATATCTATTATTCCTGGATTATATAGATGCGGCAGGCGAATTATTACCGTTACTTCCGGACGATTCTGAGGAAGCGACTCTGATTCATATTGAATATCAATTTGCACAGGGAAACTTCAAACTTGGATTCGACCGCATTAACCAACAAATGGATTCGCTTAGCTGGGAATTTGCTTTGGACGTAATCAATATCTTGTGGAGTTATGTTACTTACGACGAGATTATCAGTTTTATTCTTTCTTCATTAAAGGAACTTCCGGACAACCCACAGTTACTGGGTGAACTTGCGGCTATCTATCAAGATAACGGCGAAGAGGATCAAGCAATTCGTATTTATAACCAATTGCTCGACCGTGATCCGTATCAGGTTGAAATCTGGCGCGAATTAGCTAAGACATACAGCCTCAAGAAAGATTACGAAAAAGCGATTGAAGCATGCGATTTCGCTTTGGCTATCCAGGAAGGGACTCCGGAGATTCTATGCCTGAAGGGATATTGTCAGTATGACATGGGCAATTTTGCAGGAGCGCTGAATTCATTCAAAGAATATGAAGCAACGGGAGACGACTTAAATCGCTCTTACGAATACATCTCTGATTGCTATATTAAGATGGAACAAATTGCTGAAGCCATCGCATATCTAAATAAGGCACTTACTTTAAAACCTGACAACCAATATCTCCTTTATCAGTTGGCTTATTGTTATCAGGATATGGGTAATACCCCAATGGCAAAAGAATTTTTACACAAAGGCCTTGCTCTTAATGAGGAGCAGCTGGAATGTCATGCTATGTTGGGAGAAATTCTGGTCCAAGAGGATAATTACGAGGAAGCATTTCAGGCTTATCATCGGGCTTTGTTACTTGAACCTGAGAATGTAGAACTTCTGGCAACTTTGGGTGATCTGTGTGAACGATTAGACCAGATGGAAAATGCCGTAATTTATTACGAGCAAGCCCATGAAATAAAAAAATATGATATTAAAATTTTATTTCGTCTGCTTTTAGGTTATTATGCGACCAATCAGTCAGATAAAGCAGCTACTCTATCTGATGAGATAATTGCACTTACAGATCAAATAGAATCTGATTCTTCGGGATTGACCGAAGAAGAAAAACGAGAAATAGAAGATGCTTCTGCCATGGTAGATACGATTAAGAAGCTCCTTCAGGAAATTATCGAAAATAAAAACTGATACATCACATTATCAAATAAAAATACATGAACAGAACCTTAAAAGATTATGCCTTGCTACTTCTTAAAGGGGTAGGAATGGGAGCTGCAGATGTAGTACCCGGAGTATCGGGAGGAACAATTGCTTTTATCGTAGGGATTTATGAAGAGTTAATCAACTCCATTAAAAGTATTAATCTGGATTCCCTCCGATTATTGGCAACCTTCCGGTTAAAGAAATTCTGGGAAGCTATAAACGGTAATTTTCTATTAACCGTAGTGAGTGGTATTCTGATCAGTATTTTTTCGCTGGCCAAACTTATCACGTTCTTACTTGAGAACCATCCAGTCATGGTATGGTCTTTTTTCTTCGGATTGGTATTGGCTTCGACCTATGTGGTAAGCAAACGTATACGCAAATTATCACTGTCGCGCTGGATTATTTTCGCGATTGGTGCGGTTGCTGCTTATTTTATTACGATAGCTACCCCCGCCTCTACTCCCGAAGGATTATGGTTTATCTTTTTAAGTGGTGCGATTGCCATTTGTGCGATGATTTTACCGGGTATCTCTGGTAGCTTCATTCTGGTTTTGTTAGGCAAATATTTTTACATCATGACAGCTGTAAAATCATTTAATATACCGGTAATGATTACGTTTGCCTGTGGAGCCGGCATTGGTATCATCTCCTTTTCGAACGTCCTGTCATGGCTGCTTAGAAAATATCACGACCTGACCATTGCGCTATTGGCCGGGTTTATGCTGGGTTCATTAAATAAGGTATGGCCTTGGAAAGAGACGCTTGAAACTTATACGGATAGCCACGGAGTACTACGCCCGCTCATTGAAGCAAATATTGCACCGAATGTATATATATGGCAAGGATTCGCACTCATGATCGTTGGCTTTTTCCTGGTGGTGGCACTCGAAAAATTATCAGAGAAACAAACTGCTCATTGATAATTGAAAAATACATAAAACAAAAAGAAGCTGTCTGAAATGAATCGGACAGCTTCTTTTTTTTATTCTAACTTATGCCTTTATTTCAATGGCAACCATCAATGTGTCTTTTTTTATCTTTTCACCCACTTCGACTCCGATTTTTGTAACAACACCGTCGGCAGGAGCGAGCACTCGGTTTTGCATCTTCATCGCTTCGTGAATCAGTAGCAAATCTCCTTTTTTTACCGATTGACCCTCTTTCACATCAATCCGCACAATAGTTCCCGGCAAATGAGATTTAATCTCTCCGGCTACCGGATTTATCCAGAACTTTCTGTTCTTGAATTTTTTGGTCAGCTTTGTATTATAATAGCGGGCCAAAATCACAAACGGAACGAGTTCTTTATTATTATTTTCCATGATCTTACGCTTTAATTGAATTTAGAATGGAGGCAATCCATGTTTCTTTGCAGGACGCATCTCTTCTTTATTTTTCGCCAAAGCCAATGCATGAAGAACATATGAACGTGTTTCAGCAGGACGAATTACCGTATCAATAAATCCTTTCGCAGCCGCTACATACGGATTTGCAAATTTATCGATATATTCTTGCACTTTCTGATCGCGCATAGCCTGAGGGTCTTCAGCTTCTTTAATTTCTTTAGCAAAAATAATATTAGCTGCTCCTTCCGGCCCCATTACGGCAATCTCGGCAGTAGGCCATGCAAAAACGAAATCGGCACCCAGATGGCGAGAGTTCATTGCAATATATCCACCACCATATGCTTTACGCAAAATTACGGTAATCTTCGGCACGGTAGCTTCAGAATATGCATATAGCATTTTCGCACCATGACGAATCACTCCTGCGTGCTCCTGATCAACCCCAGGCAAATAGCCCGGCATATCTTCGAGTGTCACAATCGGAATATTAAATGAGTCACAATAACGGATAAAACGAGCTGCCTTACATGCCGAATCAATATCCAACACCCCGGCAAGCACCATCGGCTGATTAGCAACGAAACCAACTGTTTCGCCACCCATACGGCCAAAACCGATCACAATATTAGCGGCCCACATTTCTTGCACCTCTGTAAAATCAGAGTTGTCAGCAATCGCCCGAATTACATTTCTCACATCATAAGGCTGGTGTGGATCTGAAGGGATAATAGACTCAATTGAATCTGTCTGAATTGGCTCCTCTACCGGTACTTCTTCCGCACGCACGGTATTGCTTGCCGGAATCAGAGAGATCAGTTTCTTAATCTGCTGAAAACATTCTAATTCGCTATTTGCAAAAAAGTGCGCGTTTCCTGTCGTTTCCGCTTGTACACGGGCACCACCAAGATCTTCTTGAGAAATTTCCTCGCCTAATACCGTTTTAATAACATTCGGTCCGGTAATAAACATTTTGGAGATTTGGTCTACCACGAATACAAAGTCTGTCAATGCCGGCGAATATACAGCACCACCCGCACACGGACCAAGAATAACTGAAATTTGCGGAATTACTCCGGACGCAATCGTATTACGATAAAAAATTTCACCATAACCGGCAAGTGCGCCTACACCCTCCTGAATACGAGCACCCCCCGAATCGTTAATACCAATAATCGGCATTTTCAATTTAAGGGCATGATCCATAATCTTAGTAATCTTACGTGCGTGAGCAAGACCTAAAGATCCTCCTGCTACCGTAAAATCCTGAGCATATATACATACCGGCTGGCCTGAAATGGTTCCGGTTCCGGTAATTACACCATCACCCGGTAACTTTTTCTTTTCCATGCCAAAATCATGGCTATCATGTTCTACAAAAAGATCATATTCATGAAAAGAATTTTCATCCAATAATTCCAGAATTCGATTGCGGGCAGTTAATTTACCCGATGCTTCCTGCTTTGAGATAGCGGCATCGCCTCCCCCTTTCTGTAGGAGTGCGATTTTCTCATTCAAAGCAAGAATCTTACTTGTGATTGAACTCATAATTGTGTTTTTAAAGATATGGTTAAGCAGCTTTAAATAAGCTATTAAGATAAAAGACAAGAATTATTTCGACTGAACTTTGGTACGATAACTACAACGAACTTTTCCTTTCAAAATGTTGTTAAGTTTCGCTTTAATCAGTTGTTTACGAATGGGTGAAATATGGTCAATAAACATTTTACCCTCAAGATGATCATATTCATGCTGTACGATGCGGGCGGCAAATCCGGTAAGTTTCTCTTCTTTTTCCTCGAAATTTTCATTGAAATAACGAAGAACAACTTCAGTAGGACGACTTACTGCTTCATGAATGCCGGGTAAGCTCAGGCAGCCCTCATCATAAGATACTTTATCGTCGTTAAAAGAAACAATCTGCGGATTAATTAATGTACGCTTAAAGCCTGCACACTCCGGAAAATCCTCTCCCATAACATCGCCATCAATCACAATCACACGAATTGGCAAACCAATCTGTGGAGCTGCCAGACCTACACCCTCTGAATGATACATGGTTTCATACATGTTTTCAATTAATTTCTTTAGATCTGCATACTCTTGGTCGATGTCTTCTGCTATTTTACGCAACACCGGCTGGCCATATAAATAAACTGGTAAAATCATACTTATAATTTAAAATTCAAACTCTCAAGATAACTTTGCAGAATAATCGTTGCACTGATTTCATCTACAAGTTCCTTATTCTGTCGGGCTTTTTTCTTTAAACCTCCATCCCGCATTGCCTGATGAGCCAATACCGAAGTAAAGCGTTCATCAACCATTTCTACCGGAATATCAGGAAATGTTTTTTGGAGATTCTTTAAAAAGGGCTCTATATACTTCCAATTTTCAGAAAGCTCATTATTCATTTGTTTAGGCAAACCCACTACAATCCGCTCTACCGGCTCTTTGATCATATATTCTTTAAGAAAAGTGATCAGAGTGCCCGAAGGTACGGTTGTTAAGCCATTAGCTATAATTTTCATCGGATCCGTCACGGCAATACCGGTACGTTTACGCCCGTAATCGATGGATAATATTCTTCCCATAATGACGCAAAGATAACACAAACTGCCGAAACGAACAATCTGCGCCTAAAGATATCATTTTCGAAACAATCAGAATCCGAAATCGTCTACTTTTTGCTTTGATTTTTCTCCGGTCTGCGGAGCCAAAGCTCTGTGATGAAATTCATTCCCTTCTATATAAATAGCCTGATAGGGACGCACCGGACAAATAAATTCACAACCTCCACACCCGATGCAAATAGAAGGATCAAGTGAAGGAATAGTCAAACCATCTTTATATGGGATCATTTTTACGGCCTGAGTAGGACAGTGTTCCGCACAGGCTCCACAATCGGTATGACGGGTCGGCACAATACATAAATCCGAGCGAAACTGAGCTACGCCGATCTGAGTGAGCTGTTTTTCTTTTAAAGTCAATGGGCTTAATGCATTGGTAGGACAAACGTCTGCACAGATCGTACAGTTATAATTGCAGTAGCCGTCTTTATACACCATATGGGGCTGGAGGATACCTTCTATACCATATTGGAGGGTAGCAGGCTGCAATACATGCGAGGGACATTTTGTAATGCACAACTGACAGGCTGTACATTGCTTATTAAACTTATCCAGAAATTCCGCTCCGGGCGGTAAGACTACTTGTCGGGAGGCTGCCGGATCAGCGTCTTTCTGTAATGTTGAAGCAATTGACCGGCGCGTAAGAAATGACCCTACAAGACTACCTGTAAAAAATATTGCTTTTCTACGGGAATGACACAAATAAGCCGGGGAGGTTCGCTTTAACGAAGAAGGAATTATAAATTTATATTTGATTGCACCTTTCCGGCACACTTTTAAACAATTAAAACAACTCACACAACGACTGACATCAACCTCTTGGTTTTTAGAATCAATGCACTTGCTCTTACAGATTGTACCACAAATTCCACAGCCGGTACATTGAACTTTATCTAATTTAATACGAAACAGAGAAACCCGCGCCAATAACCCAAGAAAAGTACCCACCGGGCATACCGTATTACAATATAACCGACCATGATGCCAGGTAAAAAGCGCAATAACCACCAATATCAAAATACCGCTTCCTACACTCAATATGGTTAATCCGGTTATTTCTGCAGGGTAAAGCGATTGAGGATAAAACCCAAACAATACGCATAATTTTACGACTAGATTATTAGCGATTATTGCCAGCGGACGGGACAAAGACGCCATAAGGCGTCCAAAATTACTATAGGGGTCTAAAAGCAAAAGTAAACCTGTCGATCCCGCAAAGAAAGAAAAGAGAGTAATACCCAATACTCCATAGCGAATCAGATTATGTGGTTTTGCATATTCATATTTCACTTTTTTACGATGCGGAAACTTACGGCTTATGCGTATCATCAAATCCTGAAAGATACCCAACGGACAAATCGCAGAACAAAAAAAACGCCCGAACAATAAACTCAACACAAATAAAAATGACAAAACCGGAGTAACAGATAGTAAAGCCGGAATCCACTGAAAGCGTGGCAAGACACTCCAGGATTGAGGAATACGACCTGTAAAATCTATAAAATAAACGCTGATCATGGTTATTACCACCAGCGCAATCGTTACCCGTATTATTTTTAAAAAGTGCATATTCAGAGTTTGATTCTTTTCACATTAAGAGATGCTAGATCCATTGTCCCGACTTTCTGAGTTTGTGCCATCGCCAAATACTGTACATCGTCAAGATTCATTTCACGAATCTGACTAAAAAATTTAATAGCAGCCGTATCTACAGCAACCATATCTTTTGAGAGAAACAAAGCTTTAGTTTCAACCACGTCCGCCAACCCTTTTCCTTGAGGGCCATTCGTTTTCATGGTACGATAAGCATCCACAATATTAAGAACCGGCTTCTGCTTTATGGTAGCTATGTCGGCAATACACTGATGCAGATTATTCGCATGAAAAAATCTACGATCCCAAACAATGCCCATAAGATTTTTCATCGAAACAGTCATTTTAGGTCCACCATGATTTTTCAGAACCGGCATATTAAACCAAACATCACAATCAAGGATCGCTTTATGTACTTTTGCCTGTTTCAATGTTACTGCGTTTGGTAAGTTTATCTCTTGATACATACCCTCATCATTTCCGGGTATCATCTTTCCTCCCGCATCGCGCACGGCATTTTCTATTCCACTATTTGCATAAGAGGCTTTCCAATTATCGCAGGTATGATCAAATACAAGCACCTCTTTTGCTCCGGCAGCCATACACATGCTGACTAGCGCTCCCACTAATTGGGGATTCGTATTGGCAGCCATTTCGGGAGCTTTGTCCCATCCGATATTAGGTTTGATTACGACCTTGTCACCTTTCTTTACATACTTACCGATGCCTCCGGCCTCTCCAATTGCTTTCGCAAGCATCATTTCAGGAGTACCGCCCATTAAGGCTATCAAATCGGGTGTAGTTTCTGACTCAAGGGAAGTGAGATGAGTAATAGCTTGTAAACCCTGTGCCGGCAAAATAGTAGCTGCTCCTGCCAACCCTAAATTACGAAGAAAATCTCTACGTTTCATAGGTATATTATTTAACGTTTATAAAGCAAATTACCACAAATATAAACTTTTATATTTTTTATTCAACTTTTGAAACATAAAAAGCGAATAAAACAAATTAAGGATAACACTATTACGTTTAAGCAAATAGAAGGAATCGAGTAAGAGGAAAATGAAAGTTTTCTTCCTACTTTCATTTTCCGATCTCTCACACCAGACGGTTTCTTTTAGCGATTTGACCGTGACAGATAAATAGAGGCTGTATCGATAGTATTTTTTCTGCATATTATAAGGTTTCCCCGGATAAACATCTATGCTTTCCTATCGTATCACTCAATTTAATAATTCTGGTTACGGTTGGATTTGGGAGTTTATCTACGCTATAAGGAAGAGACATTATCCAGTCCCGTCGCTTTTGACACGTCCGATTTTTTTTTGAAGAAATAATATCAATATTAAAAAAAGAGCAACATAGCTACTAAAAATTCTATAGAAGTTGTATTATCCTTTTTAAGCCTAATATATCAGACTGTTCCCAATTGATTATTTTAGGAGAGGCTGTAGCAATCAATAAAAAATATCATTACTGTCCCATTAAAATCTAAAATTTATCTTTGAAATATTTGAAATATAGTTAGTTACAAAGGTTTTCCGATTAAACGGATTTCAATTTGCACATTTGCAGCACTTAAACAGAACTGCAAATG
>JAVVPN010000023.1:0-39020 GCA_036655755.1 Bacteroidales bacterium
CCGGATCTTCCAATCCAAGTAATACAATTAAAGATTTTTGTTCTGCCATATCACAGCAAGATGAACAGAAAGCCTTAAGTTACATCTATTTTGATGAAAATAATAAACTTGAAAAGGCCCTTGTAACATTCTTCATCAATATGGCTATCCAACAGGAGTATAACTTCAAGGATTTTAAAACAATTTCAAAAGAGATTACCAATGATGGTAAATCTGCTGTTGTCGTGGTCGAAACGCTTATTACAAAAAAAGGAAAAGAAGTAGCTGAGAAAGATGTTACTACTTATGAATTGGTCAAAATTGACAACAAATGGTTGATTAGCGGCATGAAGGCGAATAAATAAGATTATTGTCAGCCACCTCGATACCCCAAGTTGCCAATTGCAGTATGATGGGGAGAACTGATTCGCCCTTCGGCGACAGTTTGTATTCTACCTTGGGAGGGACAACGGGATACACGGTGCGTTCTATCAAACCAGACGATTCAAGCTCGCGAGCGGTTTGGGTAAACATTTTGTTTGCTATGCCTTTGAGTGAGCGTTGCAGATCGCCCGAGCGCATCGCTCCGTCTTTGAGATGAAAAATCATCATTGTCTTCCATTTACCGCCGATCAACTCCATGGCTAACTCTAAAGAACAATAATATTCTTTATCGCCATAAAAAAATGATTTTTCAACACACTGATGATCCATATTTTACTCCTTTTAGTTACTATATCACAATTTGGTTAGTACTTGCAAAAGTACCTCTATAATCTTTCCTTTACAAGGTAAAAATATGAGAATATGAAGAAAATATTATTTATCGCCGTCGGTATACTGTCGGTATTATTCGGAGCAAATGCACAAAACAATTATCAGTCGAGCGTCATTGCCGAATCGGATTATCAATGGACAGGAATGGCGCATATTCGTAAACTTTCCGACTTGGGATGTAAAAAGCCCCTATAAAGTGGCGGAGATGATTGACGGTAAAACGGTAGCGTATCCTTCGCAGAAGGAAAATGAACGGTTTGTATGCGTGCAAAGCGTAGTGATTGACGATATGAATCGATTATGGATATTAGATCCGGCCAATCCTGGATTCAAAGGGGTAGTACAAGGGGGCGCCCGGTTATTCATGACCGATCTTAAAACCAACAAAATTATCCGCGAATTTTCATTTCCGACAGAAGTGGCGCCTGCCGATAGTTATCTGAACGACGTGCGCATCGATACCAAACGGGGATTCGCCTATATGACAGATTCGCAACTGGGGGGAATCGTGGTATTGGATATTAATACAGGAAAATCGCAAAGGGTACTCGATAACTCGGTTATGATGGTGAAAGCAAATCTGAAAGGGATTGAGTTTACTTCGACCGGCTTTTGGGGAAACATGGTAAACAGCGACGGGATTGAATTATCAAAAGATGGCAATACCCTCTATTTTACCGCATTGACGGGAGATATACTTTACCAGATCCCTACCGCCGTTTTGCGGGATGCTTCGAAAAGCATTAGTGATAGAGCACGTGAAATTACGGTTGAAAATCAACACAATGTACCTCCCGACGGCATGCTGCTTGCAAACAACATGCTTTTTATGGGCAATCTGCCGCAAGAAAGTATTTGGGTGTATGATCTCAATACGAAAAAAGGGAAGAATATCGATTTAGGGTATCCGGTACGCTGGGCGGATAGCTTTGCGGCTGATAAAAACGGGAATATTTATTTTACAACTTCTCAGATCAACTATCCTGTTGAGAAAAGAGAGACCTATAAGATTATCAAAATGAAGAAATCAGAAAACACTTATCCGAAAGCATTTTCGCATATCGGAATCACAGTGCCGAACTTAGACGAAGCTGTAAAATTTTATCGTGAAGTAATGGGTTGGTATGTGATTATGGAACCGACCGAGATTAAGGAGGAAAACGAAACAGCGATTGGACAGATGTGTATCGACGTATTTGGAGAAGGATGGAAAACTTTCCGCATTGCGCATCTTGCCACTTCGGATAAAGTGGGAATTGAGATATTCGAATTTAAACAAGCGGCAGGCACCCTCCCGGAGTTTAATCCGTTTACTACGGGATTATTTCATTTCTCGGTGCAGGATCCGGATATCGAGGGTTTGGTGAATAAGATCGTAGAAGCCGGTGGTAAACAGCGTATGCCTATTCGTGAATATTATCCGAATGAAAAGCCTTTTAAAATGTGCTATGTGGAGGATCCGTTCGGGGTAGTATTCGAGATTTATACCCATTCATACGAAATGACTTATTCGGCTGGAGCGTATTAGAGAGTATAACGAAAGATAGATGGAGGAAAAAAGAAATCTAATTCACAGATAGCAAAAAACAATCTGGACCAAAAAAGGTTGATTCAACATCCGTCAGGGACATTTGAATCAACCTCTTTTTTATCTTGTAAAAAGCTTATTTTTTAGGAATCGCTTTCAATACGTCGAGCGTAAATTTCCAGAATTTATCAACCGACGGGATATTGATTTTCTCATCCGGAGAGTGTGGATGGCGGATAGTCGGACCATAAGAGATCATATCCAGCCCCGGTACATTCGAACCGATGATACCACATTCCAGACCGGCGTGAATCACCTGTACTTTCGGCTCATTGCCAAATTCATCCTTATATACTTTCTCCATCAATTTCAGAATCGGCGAGTCCATGTTCGGATCCCAACCCGGATAATCGCCTTCAAATTCAACGCGTGCGCCACCCAATGTAAACACACTCTGTAAGCTCGAAGCCAGGAAGAATTTCTGGGTTTCATTCAGACTGCGAATCAGGAAGCGAACCTCTACCATTCCTTCCATCGTTTTTACGATAGCCAGGTTAGAAGATGTTTCCACTACGCTTGGCATATCCGGCAACATGCGCACAGCACCGTTGAAACAACCCACGATCGAGTTGATTACGTCATCCTGTACCTCTTCCGGCAATAATGATTCCGGCAATTCGGTCAGATGCGCTTCAAATTTGATATTATCTTCAATTCCGTTAAATTCTTCGATCAGGAAGTCCTGATAATCTTCTACCTCAGCAAGGAAGTCTTCAACGATTTCACTTGGAATGGTTACGATTGCAGATGCTTCGCGCGGAATGGCATTACGTAAATTACCTCCGTTTACAGAAGCCAGACGTGCTTCATAATCAGTTACCGCCATTTTCAAAAAGCGGAACAACAGTTTATTGGCATTGCCACGACCAAGGTTGATGTCCAACCCGGAATGACCACCTTTCAGGCCTGTAAGCATGATTTCAACGGCTGCGTCACCTTCCGGAATCTCTTTATCATCACGGTACTGGAAAGAAGCGGTCATATTCACTCCACCGGCACATCCGACGAAAAGTTCTCCTTCATCTTCCGAATCCAGATTCAATAAAATTTCGCCTTTCAGCAAATCGGCTTTCAATCCGATCGCTCCATACATACCCGTTTCTTCATCTTTTGTGAAAAGGGCTTCCAATGGGCCATGCTGAATATCATTGGCTTCAAGAATAGCCATGGCAGTAGCCATACCGATTCCGTTATCTGCTCCGAGCGTTGTACCTTTCGCTTTTACCCATTCACCGTCTACAACCGGCTGAATCGGATCTTTTTCAAAATCATGATTAGTTGCGGCATTTTTCTGAGGCACCATATCCATGTGCGATTGCAGGATCACCCCTTTGCAATCTTCCATACCCGGAGTAGCCGATTTACGGATCATCACGTTTCCGGTTTCATCAACCACTGTTTCAAGACCAAGTTTAAGACCAAAATCTGTCAGAAATTTAGTAATCGCCTCCGGTTGTCCGGAAGGATGCGGGATTGAACAGATAGCGTCGAAATTTTTCCAGACGCCGGCAGGCTTAAGATTCAGTAAGTCACTCATAACTTAGATTTATATCGATTAAACAGTAAGTTGCATATTTTTTCTCAGACGATTCGCCACATTTATCGCCAACATCGCATACAAGCCCAGCAAAATCACAAAGCCTTGCTGAATGGCATGCACGACCAGTGCGAATGTGGAAGCTTCCGTCTGACCGACACCTAAAAGAAGCATCGTTGATATTATCATAAAATGCCATGGACCGGTTCCACCCTGTACAGGCACGATTATACCTAAACTACCCATTACGAACAGGGTCAGGCCTCCCAGAACTCCGATATCCTTTGAAAAGTCGAATGCATACAGGCAAACGTAAAAATTCAGGAAATACAGAATCCATATTCCAAAGGTAAGAAAAATAAAGAACCATTTATTAGGTAAGCCCTGAATTGTTTTTATTCCCTCAAAGAGTTTTTGACTGATTTCCATTAATTTACGCACAATTTTCCATTGACGTATCTTCTTTCGGAATAAAATTACCAAAATGATCAGCAAAGCGATACCTCCGTAAAGGATTGGCGAGGTAAACAAATGCTTTAATGATCCGGCAAGCGTATCGTGTTCTTTAAAAAACGAGATAAAAAACTTACTCTGAATCAACAATGTAACCACACTGATCAACCCGATACACAATACATCGAATAGCCGTTCGGAAACAATGGTCCCCAACACAACCGTAAACGAAAGCTTGTGGCGCCGCGCAATATGATTGCATCGCCATACTTCGCCCAGGCGGGGAAAAATCAAATTGACACCGTAATTACCGAATACAGAATTGGTGAGTTCATTCAATGAGGGGGTCTTGTGCAATGTTTTAAGCTGCTGTTTCCAACGATAAGCCCGTAAGACATGACTCAGGATTGCAAAAACCAGCGACAGGAGAATCCACTCCCATTCAATTCCACTATCCAGCACTTTTTGTATTTTCTGAATATCCTGCCCCTTGTAGAGATACCAAAGAATCCCGGCCCCCAGCAATAACGGAAAGAAAAACTTCAGACTTTGTTGTAGTAATTTTTTCAAAGTGGTTTTATTAAAAAACGAATTCAGATTTATGTTGTACCTTTGCAAATAGGTAAACAACCATTATCCGCAGTAAGTATACTGCAAAGATAAGCGATTTTTAGATTAATAATAGATAACTCAATAGGATGATAAAAGCAGTTAAGCCAAAAAAATTCCTTGGTCAGCACTTTTTGACAGATTTGACCATTGCGGAAGATATCGCCGATACGATTCAGGAGTATAAAGAGGTCCCGGTACTTGAAATCGGGCCCGGGATGGGTGTACTTACCCAATTTCTGATACAGAAAGGTTTCGACCTGACCGTAGTAGAGCTCGATCGTGATTCGGTAGCGTATCTGAAAGAAGCTTTTCCGCAATTGGACGGAAAGATTATTGAGCATGACTTTTTAAAACTGGACTTAGACAAATTGTTCCCGGGCGAATTTAACGTGATCGGTAATTACCCGTACAATATTTCAAGCCAGATTTTCTTTAAGGTGCTCGATTTCAAGGATAAGATCCCTTGCTGCAGTGGTATGATTCAGAAAGAGGTTGCCGAACGTATGGCTGCCGGCCCGGGTAGCAAAACCTATGGCATTCTGAGCGTTCTGATGCAGGCCTGGTATCATATTGAGTATTGCTTTACGGTGCATGAACATGTGTTCAATCCGCCGCCGCGCGTAAAATCGGCGGTTATCAAAATGACACGCAACGAAACCAAGTCGCTCGACTGCGATGAGAAATTGTTTAAAAACGTAGTCAAAACCGCGTTCAACCAACGCCGCAAAACAATGCGTAACTCGCTTAAGCCGCTATTGGGGAAAGATTGTGAAGTTTATACCGATGCGATTTTCGACAAACGCCCTGAACAATTATCCGTACAGCAGTTTATTGATTTAACTAACCTGGTTGCTCCTTATGTAATACGCTGACATTTATGATCAGATTTAATGAAGATTACATTTCAGAAGTTCGTAACATCATCCAACAACAGGATGACGGGGCTGCCCACAGACTTTTGAAAGAACTTCACCCTGCCGATATCGCCGAACTTTATCAGGCGCTCGATCTCGACGAGGCGGAGTATATTTATCGTTTGCTCGACGCGGAAGTCGCCGCAGACGTTCTTGCCGAATTGGACGACGACGACCGTAAAAAGCTGCTTAGCCATCTGCCCCATGAAGTAATCGCACAGCATGTGATTCAGAACATGGATACCGATGATGCGGTAGATTTGATGCGTGACCTCGATGAAGATGAGCAGGAAGAGATCCTGTCGCACATCGATGACATGGAACAGGCGGGAGATATCGTCGATTTGTTGAAATACGATGAAGATACGGCAGGGGGATTGATGGGTACCGAGATGATCGTTGTAAACGAGAATTGGAGTATGCCCGAATGTATCAAAGAAATGCGCAATCAGGCGGAAGAAGTTGATGAAATATACAATGTCTACGTAGTCGACGACGATTACCGCCTGGTGGGTATCTTTCCGCTCAAAAGCATGATTACGAGTCCTTCGGTATCGAAGGTGAAAAAGGTAATGAACAAAGAGCCGATTGCGGTAAAAACAGAAACGCCGATTGATGATGTAGCAAACGACTTCGAGAAGTATAATCTTATCGCCATGCCGGTTGTCGACAGTATCGGCCGATTGGTGGGGCGGATTACGGTAGATGACGTGATGGATAAAGTGCGTGAGATCAACGAACGCGACTATCAGTTGGCTTCCGGTTTGTCTCAGGACGTTGAAACATCCGATACCGTACTGACTCAAACCTATGCGCGGTTACCCTGGCTTTTGATCGGTATGATCGGAGGACTGAGCAACTCGATTATTCTCGGAAAATTCGAAGACGGAATCATGACCAATCCGGCCATAGCGCTCTTTATTCCGCTTATCGGAGGAACGGGGGGGAATGTCGGAATCCAGTCATCGGCAATCGTAGTGCAAGGTTTGGCAAACGGATCGCTGAACATGCGCGTTGCCGGAAAACAGATTCTGAAGGAAGCGGGCGTAGGGATGATTAACGCCAGCATGATCTCAATTTTGGTATTCGGATACAACTGGTTCAGGATGGGGCACTCAGCCATTACGACCTCGGTGTCTTTATCCCTTTTCGCGGTAGTGATGTTCGCATCTATCTTCGGTACCATCGTGCCACTGACCCTCGAAAAGTTTAAAATCGATCCGGCTATTGCTACCGGACCGTTTATTTCTATCACAAATGATATTATCGGAATGATGATCTATATGGGTATCACCATGGCGCTTTCTTAAAGAAGCGATCATAACTGATATACCCTGTCACAAGAATTGGCCAATGCGGGATGATGAGTTATAAAAATCACAGTCCGGTTGGCCATTTTTGTTTTCAGCCGTTTCAGAAACACCTCCTCCGTAGCCGTATCGAGCGCAGAGGTTGGTTCATCCATCACCACCACCTTACCGGGCCGTAAAAGCGCCCGCGCGATAGCGATCCGCTGGGCCTGTCCTTCCGATAATCCCATGCCCCGTTCGCCGATCCGCGTATCCAGGCCACCGGGCAATTCGAATACGAATTCAGCCGCAGCCGTATGCAATGCCTCATGCAGCTCAGCCGTCGTTGCCGACGGATTTCCCATCAAGAGATTCTGGCGGATGGTTGTACCGAATAACGTATTTCCCTGCGGAACATAAATAAAGTGATTGCGGGTAAGCGATGAAACCGGATGAATCTCGTTCCCGTTCGATAAATTGATTTTTCCGGCCGAGGGAGTGACCAATCCGAGCAACAACCGAAGCAAAGTGGTTTTTCCCACTCCCGTTTCACCCGTGATAGCTGTCATGGTATCGGGTGGAAACACCATGTTCACATTTGTCAACACTTCTTTTTCGGCTTTGTACGAAAAGCTCACATTTTCCATCGATACGGTGATGTCTCCCTTCATACCCACAAAATCACCTTCCGGCTCACGCACCAATTCATTTAATTCGGCGATACGCTCGGATGCCGTAAGCGTGCTGATTACTCCGGGTATCAACCGCAACAAATCGAGTGAGGGATTTTGTATTTTATTAGCTAGTTGAAGAAATGCCGTCATGGTACCGAAAGTAATCACTCCGTCACGAATCTGCACGCTACCCCATATAAAAGCGATTAATCCGCCACAGGCGAATCCGCTCCAGATTAGCGATTGCGAAAATATCGAGATATTACCTCTGCGACAAATCTGTCCGTAAAGTCGTTGCTGTATCGATTCGAGGCGATTGATCTGTCGGGGCACATATTCGAGTGTCTTTAAAACCGTGCGATGGGTAAAACTTTCCTGCATCAATGAATGCAGGCGGCTTTCTGTTTTCTTGATCTCTTTTGAAAAAAAACGCATTTTACGATAGTACGTCTTACTCAGCAACAGAAACAGAGGGGTAATCAACAATAACGTAACAGCTAACCCTTTATTCAACCAATACAAGTAAAAAAAAGCTGCTCCCAATTCGACCGAAGTCAATAAGATGCGCGGCAACGTATTTACTAACAAGCGCACAATTTCACTATTCTCCTGCATCACCCGGGTCATCAGATCGCCGGTCGGAAAACGCTCTGCCTGATTCCATGCACTCTTCATCAGATTATCGAAAATGCGGCTGCGCAGCGTATTCGAAAGAGAACTTTGTAACCGGATGGTAAGCCATTGATTGACCGGATGTAAAATCAGCTGGATAAGCAATAAACCCGCCGTAATAAGAGCGGCATGCAAAAAGTCCGCATCCAGATCGCCGGTCGCTATATCGATCACCCTTTTGGATGCCCAGATAAATCCCAGCGACACAAGAACCGAACAAACTCCAAGCAAAGCCGAGAGCAGGATACGCCCCCGATAACCGTTCGATGCCTTTAAAATATATTTCATATCCTCGGGGTATTTCGCAATAACTGCACATTACGTATTACATAATGAATCGGCAACCATACGGTTTCCGAAGGACTTAGCCGGAAAAAACGAACGGCACGCTTCATCACTTTCTGCGCCGTATGCCATTTTCCCAACCATTTTCCTGCCGGCCGGACACCCGAATGATGATAGTTACCAAAATTACCACCCTCCATTATGTCTTCAAAAAGCCATTCGCTCATCGCGTCAGCTACATAATCATAGGGAACCTGCGACGGACGCAATCCTAAATATTCTACCTGAATCTGGGCAAAAGCGTTGGCAAACCGACGCAAACCGGTCTGATCAATCAGCAGCCCCAACCGTTCCCGATTTATCTGATTCGCATGATATGATGCATAAAGCGCCCAATCGCAAAACTGTCGCAACCCGATTCCGCCGGTAATGAGATGCGAAAAGATATGCAACATCATATACATCAGGTTTACTTCAGGAGGCAGCCCCTGTACATGTATTTTATCTATTTGCAATGCCTCATGATTACGTTCCGCCATACATTGGGCCATGTGATCTTGCAACCGCCGATTGGAAAGGGGACGGTGCATTTCGCTCAATCCGTCGTGAAACTCAAGGTGCGCCCCCTGCCACTCCACACTGATATGTTTTACAGATTCAGCAACCGTAAGCCCCTGTTCGGCAATCCAGGCACACGCTTTACTGTAATCGGCAGGAGCCGGAAAATAGAGATCGATATCTCCCGATTGGCGACGCAACGGATTGGGATAAAAAGATGCCTGTCCCTGTCCTTTCAACAAGAAGAAACGCACATTACACCTCTCCATTTCCTGCGAAAACGCTCCCAGTACACGATTCAGCAACTGGTTGTTTTGCTCAATTTTCTGAACTGTCATAAACCACTTTAACCGAAGTGAGCGATCCGGTTGCAAATGCGAAGGCAGGGTGCTCATCGCATCATAAATGATACCAATCAATGCCTGACGTACGGCATATTGGTAAATCTGATTCCAGTCGCGGGCGGATATCCCCTCAAAAAGTAACGGATCGGCAGATTTATTCCACAGTCCACATTGCAGCAAATGAAAAAACAAGGTCATAGAAAAAAGAGGTATTAAATAATGCAGGCCTTCTGCATCGCTTCAAAAAACGACACACTGTCACGTAATGCGGTAGGCTCATCCACATCATATGCTTCCAGCAATAAAGCGGCAATATCATTCGTATCGAAATCCGTCGCCTCGAGTTTGCGCCAAAGGTAAGCACCTGTATCATTCAGACTGATCACTTTCGAAAAATCTGTATTTTCAAGACCCTGAGCCACCACTACATATTCGTCCCCTACCGGACATAATTTAAAGCCGTCTTTAATTCGCGCCATCTTATTAACGTTTTATTTTTGATTTAATCTTTCTGTTATACAATACGGAGCTTCGAATAATCTGAATATCCGAAGCAAATAACGCCGCACAGGCAATAAAACATGCCAGCAACGAGCATACAATAGCCAACGGGCAGCATAAAAATTCACCGTTTTCCCGTTTCGCACTCCATTAAAAACAACTGCCTTTACATCGGCCGTATTACAATATTCAACACCTTTTACATTTCCATCCCCCATCAACGTCAGACGTCCGGCATATCGGTTTATGATACGGTGTAACACATATCGGTTTTCATCCGGCAAATAAGCCATCACAATCATTCCTGCATGCAAGTCTTCCTCGCGAAAAGGCGACAAAACCACTTCATCGCGCCCACCGTATAAAAAAGGGATCATGCTCCGCCCCTTTACACGCAGTTTCACATGTTCACCCTCGGCTACCAGCCCAAGCACCTGTGGAAGCAAAATATGATTCGGAATACTTTTTCTAACCATATTTTAAAGCAATGAATAAGACAATTCAACCGCACTCCGATCCGGCAAACACTCCAATTGAGCCACTTTACTTTTAGCGGCAATCAGTGCGATTGTCTGACAAGTATCATCATGCACCTGCTTATCCCACACCATGTTACTGCAAGAAGGCAACAAGGCGGCAAAAGCATGCGAAGCAGGCAGTCGCACCAACCGGTTTTCGGGCGCTTGTTTTAAACGTACAAAAGCGGATATTTTTACAGAATGGTTGCGATAGCATGGAGTTTTGCCGCTCCAGGGAGAGCCAAACACCCGTATATCGCCATTCGGCAGCATGCGCACAACCGGGTTATCATCATTCAGCAGAGAGGCATTCGGCACATGGTCGAGCCATAAACGCGAATGCGTACTTTTTCCCGTACCGCTTTTTCCTAAAAACAACATTCCCTTTCCATCCGATTCGATAACCGACGCGTGCATCATCAACGTATGTGATGCCGAGGCCGCAAAACTGTATGCCATCATCAGAAAATAATTCAGGAAATACCCACTTGCATCCTCCTGTGGAGAAACAGAGGTATGAATTGTCTGCCAGTTGTCAAAGCTCTCCATCATTTCAGTCGTACCAAGTTGCAGATCGGTCAGTGTTACAAAATACCCTCGTTCTGTGCGATACATACTGCACATTGAACCTTCCCACGAAAAAGAACGCATCTCCTCTCCATGTTGCGCCAATGAATGGTTTACCGATAAAGTAAAAAGGATGTCTGAAGGCTTTTCCGCGATATGGCGAAAAGGTTGAAAAGAAGGTAATAAACCGTCGATCATTTCCGGACATTGAGTTTTTATTGCCAGAACATGATCAGCAATCTTATAATACAGATACATAAAACAGAGATTTTGAATCGATTAAGCCGAAGAGATGATGAATAGCTTAAGCATTTTTATTAGTCCACTAAAATAAACACTTTTTTTAAATTATGCGCTCTAAATCGGGACACAAATGCAACTAACTTTCTAATCCGTTTGTTCTTAAATAAAAAGATAGTTTATGGTTCGGGAGTTGATAATCTTATTCGCCTTTTTAGTTGTAGTCAGTTATATTATCAATGTATTCAGCCAGAAAATAAAAGTTCCGGCCGTTATTTTCCTGTTAGCCATCGGTACATTTCTTCGTTTCCTCGCCATTCGTTTTAAAATACCATTGCCCGATCTCACTTCCTACCTGATGTTTATGGGTGGTATCAGTTTGATACTCGTTGTACTGGAGGGATCAATGGAATTAAGATGGGCTCCCGAAAAAAACAAGCTGATTCTGCGCATGTTCCTTTTATGCATCCTCCCGATGCTGTTTTTCAGTTTTGCCGGGGCGTGGCTTATCACCCTCTTTCAAAAAGTATCCTATCAGCAAGCCCTTTACAACCTCATTCCATTTTCCATTATCAGCAGCGCCGTCGCCATTCCTGCAACCCACATATTGGCGGCAAGGCCACGCGAACAGATCATCTACGAAAGCAGTTTTTCGGATATCATGGGTATTCTGTTTTTTGATTTTGTAATTCAGGACAGAGGGAAATTATTAGAAGAAACCGGTATATTCCTGTTACAGTTGGGAGGGACGTTTGTACTTACCGTTCTTGCCACCATTTTTATCGCGTGGCTATTGGGCTTTTTACCCAAGGGGGTGCGATTTATTCCCATTATCGCCAATCTGGTGCTGATATTTGAGGTATCCGAGTTTTTCAATTTACCCGGCTTAATATTCATCTTTGTTTTTGGCTTGTTCCTGGGTAATTTGTCTCGGTTTACCCGGATGAAACCAATGCGGCGCATCCATCCCGATCGGATTAAAGCCAACTTCGAAGAGTTTCACAACATCGTTTCGGAAGCCAATTTTTTAGTCCGCTCCTTTTTCTTCCTTCTGTTGGGATTCTTCATCAATCCGCTTCATCTGCTTTCTCTCAAAACGATATTCTGGGCGATCGGTATTCTTGTTTTCATATATGCAGTCCGGGCGCTATTCCTCAAGTTGTTAGGCGTCAGTCTGCTGCCGAACCTGTTTTTCGCGCCGCGCGGATTGGTTTCTATCTTATTATTCTTATATATTCCTCTTCATCAATTACTTCCGGAAGTTACTCTGAACCTGGTTATTCAGGTAGTTATCTTATCAACAGTTGTGATGGCAATCGGCGGATTTGTTCGCACTAAAAAACAAGAAGAAGAATCTCTTCCCGAAGTAGATCCCGGCACATAATTGCAACAGGTTTGAAATACATATTACATAACTATGTTTTTTTACTATTTTTGCACCGGATTCAGCAATCAATGCTTATTAATTATTATTTAATGGATTATTCGATTTTAGATTTTCTTACCCTCATTGGTGCAGTCGGGATGTTTCTGTACGGAATGAAACTAATGAGTGAAGGGTTACAGAAAGTGGCAGGCGACCGTCTGCGAAATATTCTGGCAGTTATGACCAACAACCGGTTTACCGGGACCTTGACAGGTATTTTCGTTACAGCACTCGTCCAAAGTTCATCAGCAACTACCGTGATGGTAGTTAGCTTTGTAAACGCCGGCTTACTCAGCCTGGGCCAATCCATGGCAGTCATCATGGGAGCCAACGTCGGCACTACCGTTACAGCCTGGGTAATTGCGCTTTTCGGCTTTAAGGTAAATGTTTCCTTATTCGTGCTGCCGATGATCGGCTTGGCACTCCCCTTCTTTCTTTCCGAAAAAAGCAAACGCAACTCGATGGGCGAATTTCTGCTCGGCTTCGCGTTTCTGTTTATGGGACTTGAGTATCTGAAAAATTCTGTTCCCGACCTAAAAGCAAATCCTGAAATCTTTGCTGTCCTTACCGAATATACACAATTAGGATATTTCTCAATTCTGATATTCATGGCCATCGGAGCATTGCTCACCATGGTGGTGCAAGCATCGAGCGCAACTCTGGCCATCGCACTGATTATGTGTAGTAAAGGGTGGATTTCGTTTGAAATTGCCGCAGCCATGATACTCGGTGGGAATATCGGTACCTGTATCACCCCGATTATAGCCTCCATCTCGGGGAATGTATCCGCAAAACGCGCTGCCATGGGCCATTTCCTGTTCAACTTTCTGGGCACCGTGTGGGTGATGGTTCTTTATTATCCGTTTATCCGCCTCATCGTATGGCTATCAACCAATTACGGACCGGGCAGTCCCGAAGCACTGATCAATTATGTCAATACCACCGATCCGGTACTGATCAATCAATTAAACGACGGAAGCCTCGATATTAGCAACTCAGCCAACAAAGAGCTTCAAGGGGCTTTCAGCCAGATGCAGTTCAGCGTATCGTATGCCCTTTCTCTATTCCATACCATTTTTAATGTAATCAATCTGCTCATCATGATCTGGTTTACCAACGGATACGTTTATCTCGTAACCAAACTGGTGAAAAGCAAAGCACATGAGGAGGAAGAGTTCCAGTTACGTTATATTTCGTCGGGAGTGATCGATTCTTCCGAAATGAGCCTTATACAGGTAAAAAACGAAACACAGGTGTTCAGCGAACGTACCCAAAGAATGTTTAACCTTACCAGGGATCTGCTTAAGGAGAAAGAGAATAGCGAATCATTTCTGAAACTGTATGAGCGCATTGAAAAATATGAAAAGGTAAGCGACCGCATGGAACTCGAAATTGCCAATTACCTCAATCATCTTTCTTCGGCAAATATCAGCTCGGGAGGCGAAAACAAGATCCGGGCAATGTTTAAGGTGGTTGATGAGATTGAAAGCATCGGCGACAGCTGTTATCACCTGGCCCGCACCATGAACCGCAAATCAGAAATGTGCGCCACCTTTACGCCCGAAATTCAGCAAAACATCGATCAGATGTTTAAACTGACTCACGAAGCGTTAGAGCATATGAATTATGTGATTCACAAAAATGATATGCCTGAATCAGACCTCAACAAAGCCTATAACAAGGAGGATGAGATCAATAATTTCAGAAATCAGCTTCGCAACAACAACATCGACGACATCAACAAAGATTCATACGGCTATCTTTCGGGAATCTTCTATATGGATATCGTATCAGAATGTGAAAAGATTGGCGACTATGTAATTAATGTACTCGAAGCATTAAAGGAGAAACGCCATTAATCAGTATATTTATCCCCTGTTAACCGGATTAATTTCGGCTGACAGGGGATTTTTATTTTGATATGTCTGATTAAAATATTTAAGAATATGAAGAAACAACACCTTATTGCTGTTGCCATTTGCGGCCTCACGCTGTTCTCATTTACCGCAGAGGCACAATCCCTAAAAAACCTGCTTAACTCATCGGCTGTTAAAGATGCCGTAACCGCCGTAACCGGAGGCAAAACACTTTCCGCAACCAATCTGGCCGGTACATGGACCTATGTTACCCCGACTGTTAAGCTGGAAAGTGATAATGTGCTTACAAATGCAGCCGGTACCCTGGCTACTGCCGAAATGAAGAAAAAACTGGAAGAAATCTGCTCGAAAGTGGGTATTACGAAAAACGCTTTCAATTACACATTTAATGCCGACAGCACGTTTACCAGTGTGATAAAAGGAAAAACGCTGCAAGGCACCTATTCGATAGACAAAGCAAACAATACGCTGGAGCTGCACTACGGCCGATTCGAAAACTTGCGCCTCACCACGCTCAAAGCGCAACCGGTAATTACAGCCGATCAACTCTCTCTTCTTTTCGAAGCCGACAAACTACTCGATTTTCTAAGCAAAATATCGGCCATGTCTGACAATACCACCCTCAAAACCGTTAGCCAACTTGCTCAGCAATATGACGGAATGTTGCTTGGATTTGAGCTGCATAAATAATCATTTGCATCCTATTTCTTTCGCTCCTTTCTCATACCTTGTTGAATGTTAGCCCGCGAACAACACGAATGTCGTCCGCGAACAACACGAACGTCGCTCACGGAGAATCCAATCGCCGCTCCGGGACCAACCATCGGGTTGCTCGCGGACGACATTCAAGTTGCTCGCGGACGATTATCGGATTCTTCCCGAAGTATCAAAAAAAGAGGTACGAAAATAATCGTATGCTTATAGTATCAATATGGTTGGTTCTTCACAGAAAGAGAAAAAGAAAGTATCGCCCCTTCGATGAAGGGATATAAAAAAAGCTGCCTAACACCTAACGGTTAGACAGCCTCTATCTTTTATTTATCTTATTATCGCTTCAACTCATCCCGCAGGAACTGGATTGTAAACGAATCGGAATTGGCACAAACTTCTTCGGGTGTACCTGCCGCAAGCAGTTCACCTCCGCCGATTCCCCCTTCGGGCCCCATATCGATAATATGGTCGGCACATTTGATTACATCCAGGTTATGCTCAATAACCAACACCGTATTGCCTTTATCCACCAGTCGGTTCAGCACGCCTAACAATACGCGGATATCTTCGAAATGCAAACCGGTTGTAGGTTCATCGAGGATATACATGGTTTTGCCGGTATCCTTCTTCGCAAGCTCGGTAGCAAGTTTCACACGCTGACTCTCGCCCCCCGAAAGGGTGGTCGACGGTTGTCCCAGTTTTATATAGCCAAGCCCTACATCTTGCAACACCTTAATCTTATTGAGAATAGCGGGTTGGTTTTCAAAAAACTCTACCGCCTGATTAATGGTCATATCCAACACATCCGCAATGGATTTGCCTTTAAAGCGCACTTCGAGCGTTTCGCGATTGTAGCGTTTGCCGTGGCAATCTTCGCATGGCACAAGTACATCGGGCAGGAAGTTCATCTCAATTGTTTTATACCCGTTTCCGCCACAGGTTTCGCAACGTCCGCCCGCTACATTAAATGAAAAACGGCCCGGCTTATACCCACGGATTTTTGCTTCCGGCAAGTTTACAAACAAGTTGCGGATATCCGAGAAAACGCCGGTATAGGTGGCCGGATTGGAGCGTGGTGTGCGTCCGAGCGGCGACTGATCGACATTGACCACTTTATCGATGTTTTCGAGCCCTTCAATATCGCTATAAGGAAGCGGATCCTGGAGTGAACGATAGAACTTCTGACTCAAAATAGGTTGAAGCGTGGCATTGATCAGCGAGGATTTGCCCGAACCCGATACACCGGTTACACATATCAGCTTGCCCAACGGGAACGATACGGTAACATCTTTCAGGTTATTGCCGGTTGCTCCTTTTAACAGAATCGAATTTCCATTGCCGGGACGACGTTCGGCCGGAACTTCAATTTTCATCTGTCCATTCAGATAGGCGGCCGTAATGGTATCGCTCTTCAGCATCTCGGCAGGCGTACCGGAGAATACGACTTCCCCACCCAACCGGCCGGCAAACGGACCGATATCCACTACATGATCTGCTTCTACCATCATATCGCGGTCGTGCTCTACCACGACTACCGTATTGCCCGTATCGCGCAGTTTCTTAAGCGAATTTATCAGACGTACGTTATCGCGCTGGTGCAGCCCGATACTTGGTTCGTCCAGAATATACAAAACATTGACCAGCTGCGAGCCGATCTGGGTAGCCAGACGGATACGCTGGCTTTCGCCTCCCGACAATGTTGCCGAAGCACGGTTGAGCGACAGATAATCGAGCCCTACATCCAGCAGGAAGCGTACGCGCGAACGAATCTCTTTCAGAATTTCGATGGCGATGATGCGCTGTTTATTATTGAGTTTATCCTCTACATTGCCCAACCATTCGTACAGACGCGAGATATCCATTTTGCTTAATTCGGAAATGTTCTTTCCGGCAATTTTAAAATGGAGCGCTTCGCGGTTCAAGCGGTTGCCGTGACAATCGGGACAAACAATGCTCTTTGAAAATTGGCCCGCCCATTTCTGAGCGGTGGCAGAGGCTTCGCTCTGCGCCTGCATCTCAATGTATTTTACGAGACCGTCGTAACTCAGAAACATGTTTGAGCTGCCAAGCGCCATATTCTTAATATTAAGACGCTCATCGGTACCGTTCATGATTTCGTCAATCGCTTCTTCGGGCACATCTTTCAACGGCGTTTTCAGGTTTACACCGTATTTTTCAAGAATCGCCTCGATCTGCCAGAATATCATGGAGTTCTTATATTTACCCAACGGGATGATCCCCCCCTGATAGATGGATTGTTTCGGATCGGGAATCACCTTTTCACGGTCAATCACATTGACCATGCCCAACCCTTTACAATGCGGACAAGCACCTTGAGGAGAGTTGAAGGAGAAATTGTGCGGAGCAGGCTCATGATAAGAGATGCCGCTCACGGGGTCCATCAGCTGACGCGAGTAATGGCGCACTTCGTTAGTATCGGCATCGAGCACCATCAATTCGCCATCGCCCTGCTTCATGGCCAGGCGGACGCTCTCTTTCAGCCGTTGCTCGTCGCGAGAGGAAACCACCATTTTATCGACAATCAGTTCGATGGTGTGATTCTTATAGCGGTCGAGCTTCATCCCGTGCAGAATTTCGCGAATCTCGCCATCCACACGTACATTGAGGTATCCTTTTTTGCGTAACTGCTCAAACAGCTCTTTATAATGACCTTTACGCGTCTTTACCAATGGCGATAAAATATAGGTGCGTTTTCCTTCATAGCGATCCAGAATAAGTTGCAGGATCTGCTCTTCGGTAAACTTCACCATTTTTTCGCCCGAGATATAAGAATACGCCTCTCCGGCGCGAGCGAAAAGCAAACGCAGAAAGTCATATACTTCGGTAGTGGTACCCACCGTTGAACGCGGATTCTTATTGGTTGTTTTTTGTTCGATAGAGATAACCGGACTCAGGCCTGTAATCTTATCCACATCCGGGCGCTCCATATTTCCCAGGAAATTACGGGCATAGGAAGAAAATGTTTCGATATAGCGTCGCTGTCCCTCAGCAAAGATCGTATCGAATGCAAGAGATGATTTTCCGCTTCCGCTCAGCCCCGTGATAATGGTAAAGCTGTTGCGGGGAATCTCTACATCAATATTTTTCAGATTGTGAACCCGCGCACCTAATACGCGGATCTTGTCGTTTTCGTTCATATTACTACTCATCAATCAACCACCCAATTCTTCTGATATACTTTTACTTGATCACCTTTATAATATAAATCCTCCTTAACAGGGATTCTCAATATGTATTCCTTCCCGGTTTTGTTCGGCAAAGAGCGGTCACGCAACCATGGATTGAAATCTTTGAGGGTCCGGTAGTCAATTCCTTTATCTTTGGCAAACTGAGCAAGATCCGGAATCGCCTCTTTAATTTTAACATCCGTGGTGCGAATTGGTTTGTATAACTGGTTACTTTTCAATACAAAACCATATTTATAGGGGCGTTTCATGATCTCTTTGAGAGCCATCATGCGAAACGGGTAGCGGGTGGTTTCATCCACAAGCCACAAATCGAACACGTCCGTTACCTGCTGACGCTCCAACTCACGTGAAATGCGACCTTGCCCGGCATTGTATGAGGCGGCCACAGCCATCCAGTTGCCATATTTATTATACGCTTCTTTGAGATATTTGGCGGCTGCGCGGGTTGATTTTTCAATATCGTAGCGTTCATCTACGAAATCATTCACCTCCAACCCAAATTGCTTTCCGGTAGCCGGCATCAACTGCCAGAATCCGGCAGCTTTTACAGGAGAAAGCGCACGCGGATTAAGCGAGCTTTCAATCGCCATCAGATAAATAAAATCTTCGGGAATACCCTCGTCCTTCAATATCGGCTCGATTATGGGGAAATAGCGGTTTGCCCGTTTGATCAGAGAGAGCGTCAGATTGTGGGTATAGCAAAAACTTGTCAGCTCACGATCATACCGCTCACGCATATCGTAACGGGTCAGGTCGATCTCCTCTCCTGCAATTGTAGTTTTAGGTAAGAACTCAGGCACCACACTAAATGCCTGTACAAGAGGTTTATTCTCATCTGCGCGGTGCGAATTGTCGGCACTTATCAGAAAAAAGGCCCCGGTTATCAGGATCAGGGCCGAAGAAGATATCAATACAGTTTTAACATTCATCATTTATGCAAAATTTCATCAGCTATTAATTCAATTACGAGTACGTAAAACGTTAATATCGCCTTTTAGTTTATATTTTTTTCCACCTACACCTTCCGCTTCAATTACATAGTAATAAGCGCCGGTAGGTACTACTTTTCCATTCACTTTGCCATCCCATCCTTCGGCGGGATTCGTCCAGTGAAACAACTGATTTCCCCAGCGATTAAAAACCCATCCTTCAAATTTGAGAATCGATTTATAGGCCACTTTGAAAATCTGATTATTCCCGCTTGCAGATTCAGGGGTAAATACGTTCGGCACTTTCAGACTCGACTCAGAAGTATTCACGGTGAAAGTCTGCACCACTTTATCGCACGATCCCGCTGCGTTGCTCACTATAAACCGCACATAAGTAGTACCTTCTTCTTCAAATGAATATTTTAATTCAGCATCGGGATAAGAAGCGTCTATTACATTGAATTCGGGGTCGCGGGAGATCTCCCATGCATTATAGGTGGTAACGGGATGATTGGCATATCCGGTAAACGTGATTTCTACAGGAGCCGAGCCACCTAATTCGCCAGATTCTTTATCGAGTTCATTTCCGGCATCGCGGACATGCTGTTCGGCAAAAGCTTCGCCCGTCACGGAAACCGCTTCATAGAGCGGAGATGTTATCGTGGATGCTATCCCCCAGAATTGCTGAAACTGATCGCCGGTAAGCGAAAAAGAGGTATTGCAAAAAGGAGCGGTTACAGAGAGTTCGCGATAGCCCCGTACATTTTCTTCAACGGTGATTTCGTCGTACTGTTTCCCCTCCTCATTCCAGCGGAATGTCTGATATTTCAACATAAGTTCGCGGGCGACCTGCTCGGTGCGTCCATTAATCCAGCTAAACTGAATATCGGGAGCGGTACGTTCGAATATCAAGCGTGTCTGATCGCAGTCACTGGATGACTCATCTACAACCAACGATTGCATTGTCAGTTTTAACGGCTCATAATCAACAAGCCACATATAAGAAACCGGAGCGCCATGCTGTTCTATAAAGTATCCATACCCCGCTTCGGGTGCCGTAATATACACTCGGTTTCCCTCCTGTCGGCTTGCTACCTCTTCGGCATGCAACGCTGAAACGGAATAACGAAAACACTGCATGGGACTGTTGTCTGACGCCTCAAAACTAACCGAAGCCTGTCGCATACCATACAACACATATACCCCGTTCAAGCCCGATGAAGCAGAAGGCTCAAGCAAATAGGGCGGATATAATCCGCCTGACACCTGCCATTGTGCAAAAGCAGTTAGAGGAGCTGTCAATGCGATGCATATCGCTATGAATTTTATTTTCGTTAAAACCATATTTAAACCAGACATATTTATCATCAAAGGTAACGGTTTTAGAGGAAATTCGGAGAGTTCCACCCCGAGTTCTTTGTATTTTATATATCTTTGTCCATCCACCAATCCTTTTTCAGGAGCAGAAAAGGATACTCAAAAAGTTATTTCAGATGCGGAAATTAAACCGGAATTTATTAACAGTAATTGTTTGCCTGCTATTTGCGGCACCTATTTTAGCTCAGACAGGCAAAAACTATGAAATTACCAAAGTAGACGGTAAGGAGTTTTATGTATATTCAGTTTCACAGGCAGAAGGCTTTTATTCTTTAACCCGTCAGTTTAATGTGACGCAGGCTGAAATTGAAAAATACAATCCCGAAACAAAAGCCGGACTGAAAAAGGGACAGCGCTTATTGATTCCCGTCATGCCAAATACCACTCCCGGGAACGAAGTGGCAGAGGATTATTTCACACATACGATCATGACCGGTGAAACACTCGATGCGCTGGCTTCGATGTATCATGTTACAACCAGTGACATCATCGCGCTCAATCCGGGGTTATCTAAAAACCTTATTCCGGGACATTCCATTAAAATACCACAGGCATCCGCACTTTACCGGCAGGACGGACTTTATACTTTTCATACGATTGAGCCTAAAGAAACATTGTTTTCTGTTTCTAAAAAGTTTGGCGTAACGATGAAAAGCATCATGGATGCCAATCCGGGACTAACGACCGCTACTTTTGCTACCGGGCGCATTATCCGCATACAACCGGCAGCCCAGGCTTCTCTTTCAGATCAGCAGGTAGGGACATCCGCTGTTACCCGTTACGAAGTGCGCAAAAAAGAAACACTATACAGTATCAGCCGAAAACTGGACGTAACGCTTTCACAGTTACTCGAACTGAATCCGGGTATTACCCGTATCAAAGAGGGTGATTTTCTGAATGTTCCGGCTACGAGTAAAGATATACAGACTACCGCTCCTTCTACGGTTACGACTATTCAGGAAATGCACGATATGCTTGCAGAAGCTTCGCGCATCGAACATAAAGCACAAGTGAAGGTTGCGTTGATGCTTCCTTTTGAATTGAATCAACCTACGCAAGCACAGGCAAAACAGAATCGTTACATTGAATTTTACGAAGGTTTTTTAATTGCCGTAGACAGTATACGCCACAGCGGAATATCGATTGACCTGTTTGTGTTCGATACCGAAACGGAGGGGATCAACCGAATCCTGGAAAATCCGGCCGTAGCGAATTGCGACTTGATTATCGGCCCTGCGAAAAACGAACAAATCAACCTGGTAGCGGCATTTGCCGACAAACATGGTATCAACATGGTCAATCCGTTTACATTCGATTCGGATGCGACCGAACATTACACACATCTTTTTCAGCTAAATACCCCGAACTCTTATCTTTATGCAGAGTCGGCAGCTGAATTTGTAAACTTATTCAAAAAACAACAGGTCGTATTCCTGAATGAAACAGGATTCGCGCCTGATAAAAAAGAATTCATTGATTATCTGCGTAATGAACTGACATTACAGGGAGTCAATTACCTGGATTATGAATATACCAGTGCCGAACAGCTATCAGAAGTGGATTCTATACTCAATCTCAATGGAGAGGTGGTATTCATACCGCTTTCCGCACAAAAGGAGGTATTGAATAAACTATTGCCAACCCTTCACGTAATGCAGCGCACGAATGATTCGGTAAGAGTATCTTTATTCGGATATCCGGAATGGCAGATGTACACCAACGAGTTTATGGATTATTATTACGAACTGAATACATATATCTATACCCGCATCTATCTGAATCCGTTTGCAGCCGAAACAAAGAACTTTTACGACAAATTCAAATACTGGTATCAGAAAGACCTGTTGGCGATTTATCCGCGTTACGGGGTATTGGGCTTTGACACCGGAATGTTCTTTCTTGAAGCTGTCAATAAATATGGCAAAAGTTTTGATGCTCACATCGACATGCTGCCTGCGGCAAGCCTGCAAACAGCGATGTGTTTTAGACGTGTCAATAACTGGAGCGGCTTTATCAACCGCTGTATCTATTTCGTAAATTTCCGACCAAACTCAACGATCAACAAGATCGAAGTTAAATAAATGTAGTTATACCGATGCGTAATAAATCGATCATCATCTCGTTTTGCTTAAGCATTCTTTCAGCTTCCGCTGTCTGGGCTCAGAAACCATTCCCGAAAGAGCATTCGCTGGGAGTGAATGGAGGAGTTGTACTCAGTAAAATGACATTCCAACCTCAAACCATTGTCCAGGATTTCCGCATGGGACCCACTTTCGGTATTACTTACCGCTATATCGAAGAAAAATATTTCGGTATCCAGGCTGAATTATTATTCACCCAGCGCGGTTGGAAAGACAAACTGGAAGATTATCCGGATCTCTATTTCGAACGTTCGCTAAATTATGTCGAAATGCCCATCCTGAGCCATATATTCTTTGGAAACGACCGTGTACGCGGATTCGTTAATCTGGGGCCTAAATTCGCGTTCTTTTTGGGTGATGCGAAAAAGGGTAATATTCCCCCGACCATCGAAGGGATTGAGACCGCGCATCATAGCCTTGAAGTAACTAAAAAGTTTGATTACGGAATTACAGGAGGCGCGGGTATCGAACTACGCTTCGGCCGCAATTCGATTCTTTTGGAAGGGCGTTATTATTTCGGCTTGGGAGATATTTTCCCGAACGAAAAAAAAGATGTATTCGAGGCATCCTCTAATCAGAACATTGCTGTTACCGCCACTTATTTGTTTCATATTAAACGGAAGAAATAAATCAGCCTTTTAAACTGTATTAAGGCAAAGATTTTGTAACTTGCTTTTATCAAGTTGTATTTCGATCTTTCCTAAACCTTAACACAGATGGCATCGCCATATCACATGGTACGCCAGACTTCTGTGTTAAAAAAATTATATACAGATGAAAGAAAGTGCCGTTATTATGAACTTATGGCCGTCGAACCCACCACATTCGAATGGTCTTAGTGGTCCTGAAATCCATATTGATGGAAAGATAGGCCATATATCGCAAGCACAGCTTTGGATTTATCAACCTAAACCAGAAAACAACCTTAACGCAGCAATCATCATTTATCCCGGAGGAGGATATGCACACGTAAACATGGAGTTTATGGGTGTTGCCTTTGCCAAATGGTTGGCCGAACGAGGCATCACGGCGATCGTAGTAAAATACCGTTCGCCAAACGGCATGCCGGAAATTGTGGAAGAAGATGCTTTACAAACGATGCTGGTTGTGCATGAAAAGGCGGAAGAGTGGCATATCCCGCAAAATAGAATCGGGGTATGTGGTTACTCCAGCGGAGGAAATATCGCTTCGTGGATTTGCAATAATGCTCCCGACCATTTACGTCCCGACTTCCAGATTTTGTTCTATCCGGTAATCTCATTGAAGGATGATTTCACGCATGTTCCGACACGGGAGAACTTTCTGGGCAAAAACCCGACTCCTGAACTTATCGCAGAACATTCAAACGAGTTGCATGTAAACAACAAGGTACCCCCTACCTTTATAGCCCTCAGTGATAATGATGCAATCGTTCCCCCTATTGCCACGGCTAAATACTACATTGCTCTTAAAAAAGCACGAGTACATACATGTATGTATATTTTCCCAACGGGTGGCCATGGATGGACTTTCGATTCAGATTTCGAATATCTTGAATTATGCAAAGAGTTGCTTTATAAATGGATCAAATCAATTACAGGCGAATAGCCAAGCGTATAAAGAGATCATGAAACAAGAAATCCTCTCCTGTGTCGATTCACAAGAGAGGATTTCTTTTATTTCGCTACCACGGTTGCCTTGACATCGAAGTTATCGGCAATAATATGGTCGGCAAGTTTTTTGAATATATTTTTCGAACCTACGGTTATGCCCCATTTAATCCGGTCAACGATGATTTCACCGGTTTGTATCTTGATACTACCGTCCGGTTGCACCTGATAATTCGCCTTAAAGGTAATTTCATTGCGTATACCCTTCATGGTCAGCGCGGCATTTACACCGTAGTTTCCGGATGAATCGGGCATATGATCCACTTTTATGATTTCAAGCTTCGCTTCCGGATATTTTTCCACATCAAAGAAATCCGCTTTTTTCAAATCACCTATCAGCAAATCCTTCATCGCACCCGTTTGATCAAAATCATCAATACTATTCATATCAAAATAGATTGTTCCTCCAATAGGATGCTTGTCAGTCGGATCAACTTCAACCGTACCCGACTTTATCAGCAAAGACCCATTGTGTTGCCCTGCTGTTTTAAAAGCAGTCCAATCAATCACTGATTGACCCGGTATCACCTGCATGGTCACCATTCCTGCGCCACTGTCATCATCCGCTACAATTGTGCGAATATTATTCATCTTCTTCATAAACCCCATTATTTTAGTAATATGATAAAGCTATCTCAACTAAAACACCGGGATTGTAAATTTGGTTGAATTCGGAACAGAAAAACAGAACCGCCCAAAATAGTGTTTAACGGATACGATTACTGTTTAACGAACGAATCAGCATTTCATCCTGTCCAATCTTACGAATAGCAAGGATATTAAAAATAATTGCGATTGCAGGACAAACCAATACCCAGCCAAAAGAGGTTGGCATGTACTCTCCTACCGGCAAGGATTTCATAATTGAAGAATACTCATAAAAGAAAAGGGCATAAAACAGAGCATTCAATATTGAACTGAAAATAGTTACGCGGATTTGAAGCATACGCTTTTTATAAAGGAAAATTGCAATCAACGGCACTAATACCATTACCGCCAACATAATTAATAACGGAAAACTGATCAGCTCTGCCTGATTATCCTTCATCACATTGATCAAAGCATCTGCCTTTAGCAAATATTGAGTATTATAAGTAGAAATAATCGCAAGTGGAAGAAATAGCATCAGGGAGATAAGCGCTGTGCCGATCAATAAGAAAAGGGTCTGAATTCTTTGAATCATATCAACAATAAATATTAAAGGTTATCAGGAAGCAAATTTATATAAAATATCCGGTTTGCCTAACGAAAAAAGCTGCTTCAGACCTTAAATCTGAAGCAGCTTTTCAATTTCTTATCCGTCGGAAACGAATTACATTTTATCCTTTTCTTTCGATGGATTTTTCCAGTAAACCTTTCCTTCTTTATACTCCTGAGCAGCAATCAGGGTTGGTTTCGGAAGTTTTTCGTAATAACGAGAGATTTCGATCTGCTCTCTGTTTTCGAATACTTCTTCCAGGTTGTCGTTGTATGAGGCAAATTCCTGAAGTTTTTTCTCAAGATCCTGTTTCATTTCAACCGCAATCTGGTTTGCTCTTTTACCAATTACGCGAACTGTTTCATAAACATTTCCCGAATCAGCCGACAACGTGATCATATCACGTGTTACGGTCGTAGTAGGAGCATTTGTCTTTTTGTAATCCATATTCTTATTTATCTTTTAGTCGTTTATCTTTTTTGATGCCGATTCGAATATCTTTTTCGCTTCTTTAGCATATTTCCCATCCGGGAATTCATTAATAAAGCTATAATATTCATCAACTACGTCGCGGAAACGATCTTCCTGTTTCTCTTCCACACTGAACTCCGCTTCTTCATAACGCGATTTAAGAACAATCATCGATAATTCTTCCTTAAACTTAGAATAAGGATAATCGCGGATAGCGTTTTGAGCCGTAATCACCGCCGACTCATAATTATTAGCCAGATAGTTACCCAAATTATAATACAATTTGGCGCTCAACAATTCTTTCTCGGTCAGTTTGTCCTGAAGTTCGAAAATCAATTTCTGAGCTTCTTCTACCTTTTCGCTCTTCGGAAAATATTCCATAAAGAGCTGAAACTCATTAATAGCCTTGTAAGTCCCGGTCTGATCCAAACGCGGATCCGGAGAATCCAGATAATAACCGTAACCCGCATAAAAACGAGCCAACTCGGCATATTCTCCTTTCGGATAATTGTTATAATAAGTGGTAAAATATTGACCGGCCGTAGTATAGTCTTTTGCTCCGTAATAACTCTGCGCCAATAAATATAACGCCTCTTCTGCTTTGTCTGTACCTTTAAACATTGGCACTACATCCTCAAGCAACGTATAGGCTTTGGTATATTTTTTTTCTGCATAGTATTTCTTGGCATATTCATACTTCACTTCATAATCGGAAGTTTTCAACACCTTATTATATTCTCCACACGATGCCAGAAGAAACCCGGCAAGCAGAAAAAATAAAACTTTCTTCATCCTGATATTATTTTAATGCGCAAATTTAGTGTTTCCGTTTTAATATATAAAACGAATCAAAGAAAATTAACAGACTTCTATTTAAATCTCATAAGCACTGTCTGCTTTCAGTAGGTCGAATGAGTGTTCTTTTAATATTGTTTCACACCGCTCCATGTCGTTGGGCTTAATTACCACACTGGCCGTTTCACCTGCCGAAAAGGCATACATATACTGGATAAAAACGCCCTGTTCTGCGAGAATGTTCAGAGCTTTTGCCAACGCACCCGGCTTGTTGGGAGTGATAAGGCAAATTACATCTGTAATGGTAGACATGATTCCGTTATTCTTCAATACCTCCCGTGCAAGCACCGGATCAGGAACAATCAGACGAAGAATACCAAACTCTGACCCTTCCGCAACGGAGAAGGCACTCATATTGATATTATATCGTCCCAGAATATCGGTTACCCGATTAATCCGTCCGGTTTGATTTTCCAGAAAAACAGAAAGTTGTTTAATAATCATAAGTTCGTATGCTATTATATGAAATTATTATTGAATTATTACTTCAATATTCGTTTATCAATCACACGCTTTGCTTTTCCTTCACTGCGGGTGATCGTGTCAGGTTCTACTAATTTAATAGGAACTGCAATACCCAATACACTGTGAATAGCGGCCGCGAGTTTTTTCTTCATCGCAAGCATTTTCTCGAGTTCATCGGTAAAATACTCTTCGCGCACCTCTACCCAAACTTCCATCTGATCCAGATTGTTTACACGATCAACAAAAAGCAGATATTGGGGTGCAAACTCTTCCATACTGAGGATAACACTTTCTATCTGCGACGGGAAAACATTCACTCCGCGGATAATCAGCATATCGTCACTTCTTCCGAGAATACGGTCCATTCGCACTAATGTTCGACCACAGGCGCAACGGTCATAATGGAGCGTCGTCAGATCTTTTGTCCGGTAACGCAGTAAGGGCATTCCCTCTTTCGTCAGGTGAGTAAACACCAATTCTCCTGTTTCACCCTCGCCCAATTGCCCGAAAGTAACCGGATCTATGATTTCAGGATAAAAGTGGTCTTCGTTCAGATGAGTGCCCTGCTGACATTCGCACTCAAATCCCACACCCGGGCCGGCGATTTCGCTTAATCCGTAAATGTCGTATGCTTTTATCTCCAGCTTCTCCTCCAATTCACGCCGCATCTCTTCTGTCCAGGGCTCGGCTCCGAAAATCCCGGCTTTCAATTTAAGCTCATTGCGGGGTATCCCTGACTTCTTGATCTTATCCGCCAGATACAAAGCATAAGAGGGCGTACAACACAACATCGTCGATCCGAAATCATGCATCAATAAAATCTGTTTATCCGTATTGCCACTGCTTACCGGAATGACGGAAGCTCCGATATTTTCAGCACCGTAATGTGCCCCCATTCCCCCCGTAAAGAGGCCGTAACCATAAGATATATGAAACACATCCTCACTGGTGCCCCCGAATGCCGTAAAACTACGCGACAAACATTCTGTCCAATTGTTTAAATCATTGCGCGTATATCCAACCACGGTAGGCTTTCCGGTTGTTCCCGATGATGCATGCACCCGCACGATCTCTTTCATCGGAACCGCACATAATCCGAAAGGGTAATTATCACGCAAATCTGTTTTTGTAGTAAACGGAAGTTTAACAATATCATCGATTGTATGAATATCGGCAGGCGTAACACCCAGTTCATCCATTTTTTTTCGATAAAAAGGAGTATGATTATATACATATTCCACCATTTTCTTCAATCGCGCACTTTGCAGATCATATAATTCCTCACGGTCCATGCATTCGGCCGTTTCATTCCATATCTTCATAAAAAAATTTCAGTATCAGATTAGATAAGTAGCATATTCACAAAGGAAACAATTTTATATTAATTTACAACTGACACGTTAATGTTTATTCGATTAATAAACAAATCGGGCCGATTATTGTAACAATTATATAGGTGAATCGCCGAACTCGGAATTGCATGACAGAAGAAAGATCTGCCCCAACAAATAGAGGATAGCGATTATCTGTAATCTTTTTCTTAACTTTGTTCCATAAAATTTCAAATCTTTACACTGCAATGGAAAAAAGATTGGTTAAATCAAAGAATAAAAAAATAGCAGGCGTCTTGGGAGGTATAGCCAATTACATGGATATTGACCCCACGGTTGTACGCGTGGCTTATATTCTGCTGGCATTTTTCACGGGTGTCATCCCCGGAATCATAGCATACGTGGTCATGGCAATGGTTATTCCTAACGAATAAAAGATGGATTTTAAGATTGTTTCCCCTTATAAGCCAACAGGTGACCAACCCGAAGCCATCCGCCAACTATCGGAAGGAATCCGGGAGGGTATCCCTTATCAGACTTTATTGGGTGTAACCGGATCGGGTAAAACATTTACCATGGCGAATGTAATTGAGCAGACGCAAAAGCCGACCCTCATTCTGAGCCATAACAAAACATTGGCCGCGCAGCTATACGGAGAGTTCAAAAACTTCTTCCCTGACAATGCGGTCGAATACTTCGTCTCTTATTACGACTACTACCAACCCGAAGCTTACCTTCCCTCTACCGATACTTATATAGAGAAAGACCTCGCCATCAACGCCGAGATCGAAAAGCTACGCTTGTCTGCTACGGCCTCCCTCCTTTCCGGCCGGAAAGACGTAGTAGTGGTTTCTTCCGTTTCATGCCTGTATGGTATCGGAAATCCCGAAGACTTTCATCAAAATATGATTCCGGTAAGAATAGGACAACAGGTGGCCCGGAATGTTTTCTTGAGAGCACTTGTATCGAGCCAGTATTCGCGGAACGAAGTGCAGTTTAACCGCGGTAACTTCCGTGTGAAAGGAGATACCGTGGATATCTTCCTGGCTTATCTCGACCTTGCCGTACGCATTACCTTCTGGGGAGATGAAATCGAATCAATCGAAACGTTCGACCCGCAGACAGGCCATACCATCGCCTCTTTCGAAGAGTATCAGATTGCCCCTGCAAACATCTTCGTAACTACTCAAGAGCGAATTAACCGTGCAATCGGTGAAATGGAGCTGGACTTGGGACGCCAGGTTGAATTTTTCAAATCAATCGGTAAAGAACTTGAAGCCAAGCGTCTTTATGAACGCGTAACCTATGATATTGAAATGATCCGTGAAACCGGATTCTGCTCCGGCGTGGAGAACTATTCACGCTATTTCGACGGCCGACCGCCCGGTAGCCGCCCATTCTGCCTTCTCGATTATTTTCCTGACGATTTTCTTGTAATTATAGACGAAAGCCACGTAACCATTCCTCAAATCAGAGCGATGTACGGAGGTGACTTGTCGCGCAAAACGAACCTGGTTGAATATGGGTTCCGCCTCCCTGCGGCTATCGACAACCGTCCGCTTAAATTCGAGGAGTTCGACACAATCGTTAAAAACTGTCTGTATGTAAGCGCAACTCCTGCCGATTACGAACTACAAAAATCAGAAGGTGTAATTGCCGAACAGGTGATCCGTCCTACCGGCTTGCTCGATCCGCAAATCGAAGTACGTCCGAGTATGAATCAAATCGATGATTTGATGGAGGAGATTCGCCTGCGAATTGAAAAAGATGAACGTGTTTTGGTAACTACGCTTACCAAACGAATGGCGGAAGAACTCGATGTTTATCTTCAAAAACTAGACATTCGTTCTACCTACATCCATTCGGATGTGGATACCCTCGAACGAATCCGTATCATGGAAGATTTACGCAATGGCTTATACGATGTGCTGATCGGAGTGAATTTGCTTCGTGAAGGGCTTGACTTGCCGGAGGTATCACTTGTTGCGATACTTGACGCCGACAAAGAGGGATTCTTACGCTCTCACCGTTCGCTGACTCAGACAGCCGGCCGTGCGGCGCGAAATCTGAATGGTTTTGTAATCATGTATGCCGATAAAATTACCGACAGCATGCAACGCACCATTGACGAAACCAACCGTCGCCGAGCCAAGCAGATGAAATACAACGAAGATCATGGAATTACCCCACAGGCTATCCAGAAAGCGAAAAAAGCGATTATGGGTGAAGAGATGATGCCTTCGCTCGAAGCAAACGCTTATGTCGAAAAAATGGCTCCTTCATTTGCCGCTGATCCGGTAATTCAGTACATGACCAAAGAACAACTTACGAAAACGATAGAAGCTCAGAAAAAAGAGATGGCTAAAGCAGCCAAAAACCTCGAATTTATTGAAGCTGCCCGCCTGCGCGATGAAATTATTCGCCTGGAGGATTTGCTCGCTCAAAAATAGAACAATTGACATATCACATTTATAGCACAAATATCAAAAGGTGCGTTAAAAGATAAATTATATATAGATGAAATCGGACATTGAAATTGCAAGAGAGTGTAAACTAGAAAAGATTAAACAAGTTGCTACAGAAATCGGTATCCCCCGTGATGAGGTATTGAATTACGGTAAATACATTGCCAAGATTCCTTTGCAACTGATCGATCAGGAAAAAGTAAACAACAACAATCTGATTTTGGTTACTGCAATCACCCCTACCAAAGCGGGAATCGGTAAAACCACTGTTAGTATCGGTTTGGCTCTAGGACTGAATAAAATCGGAAAGAAAGCGATTGTAGCATTGCGCGAACCCTCTCTTGGCCCATGTTTCGGTATGAAAGGTGGTGCTGCGGGTGGTGGCTACGCACAGGTACTTCCAATGGAGAATATCAACCTTCATTTTACAGGAGACTTCCATGCAATTACGTCTGCCCACAACATGATTACCGCATTACTCGATAACTTCATGTATCAGAACCGTGCAAACTGTTCAGGATTGAAAGAAGTATTGTGGAAACGCGTATTGGACGTAAACGATCGTGGCCTTCGTAACATCGTATCCGGATTGGGTGGCAGTGCGAACGGTATTCCGCGCGAAACAGGATTCGATATCACACCTGCTTCTGAAATCATGGCGATCTTATGTCTGGCTACCGACCTGGAAGATTTACGTCGTCGTATTGAAAATATCTTGCTAGGATATCGTTATGATGGTACACCATTCACTGTAAAAGATTTAGGAATTGCGGGAGCCATTACGGTTTTATTGAAAGATGCCATCAATCCGAACATCGTACAGACTACTGAAAACACCGCAGCATTTGTTCACGGTGGTCCTTTTGCCAATATCGCACATGGTTGTAACTCAATCATTGCTACTAAAATGGCGATGACTTATGGCGATTATACGATTACTGAAGCAGGATTTGGTGCCGACCTGGGCGCGGAAAAATTCTTCAACATCAAATGCCGTAAAGCGGGACTGACTCCAAAACTTACAATCATCGTTGCTACAGCGCAGGGATTGAAAATGCACGGTGGAGTTGCCGTAGATAAAATCAAAGAACCGGATATGGATGGTTTGATCAAAGGATTTGAAAATCTTGACAAACATATCGAGAACATGCGTTCTTTCGGACAGACGGTTATGGTTGCTTTCAACCGTTATGCGTTCGATACCGACGATGAAGTAGCCGCTATCGCTGCTCATTGCGAAGCTCAGGGCGTACGTTTTGTTGTAAACAACGCATTCCTTGAAGGTGGTGAAGGTGCTGTCGATCTTGCAAACGCAGTAGTCGAAATCATCGAAAACAATCCGTCGGATAAAATGAACTTCACGTATGCAGATGAAGATTCAATCCAGCAGAAAATCGAAAAAGTAGCATTCAATATTTATGGTGCCGGTTCGGTATCTTTCAGCACGAAAGCGGAAAAAATGATCAAACATATCGAATCGCTCGGTATCGGTCACTTCCCGATCTGTATTGCCAAAACTCAATACTCTTTCTCTGCCGATCCGAAAGCCTACGGCGTAGCGAAAGACTTTGAATTGAAAATTACGGATATCGTAATCAACCAGGGTGCTGAATTTATCGTAGCGATCGCAGGTGAAATCATGCGTATGCCGGGCTTGCCGAAAGTGCCGCAGGCAAACTTCATCGACATCGTAAATGGTCATATCGAAGGATTGAGCTAATTCATACCTCAAAACAAATAATAAAAGCGGGCGAAAAATTTTTCGCCCGCTTTTATTATTTATCCCCGATTACTCCTCTTTTAAACAATTCACCGGATTCTCCGTTGCAGCGCTCCACGTCCGCCATACCAGCGTAAGAGTGGCAATGACAATCGTAATAAATCCGGCTCCTGCGAAAATCCACAAATCCAGCGTGGTCTTCTCCATATAATTTTCGAGCCACTTATTCATGATATACCAGGCTACCGGGCAGGCAATCACAAATCCGACCAATACCGGTTTGATAAAACTCATATTCAGCAACCAAATAATTTCTCGGATTCGCGCTCCGTTTACGCGTCGAATGCCGATCTCCTTGCGTTTCTGCTCAATCATAAAAGCAGCCAGGCCGAACAAACCAAGACAAGATATCAGGATTGCCAAAACTGAAAAGTAAGTTACCATCTGTGAAGATTGCCGTTCAGCAATCAATTTCAGTTCGATATTATGATCCAGGAAACGCAACGTAGGCTTTTCTCCCAAAATCTCTTCGGCGCGTTTATTTACGCGCTCAAAAATCTGCTGAAGATCATTGCCGCTTACCCTTATATTCACAATATTAGGTGGCACCCCCTCTTCAAATGGAAGAATCAAACAAGGCTCCGAAGCGGTTTTGAAATTATTGAACTTAAACTTATCCAATACGCCCACAATCTTGAACGAATTTCCATCACGCCGGAGCTCTTTATCCAAGCCTGTCTGCGTATTCATCAGTTCAAGCATTTTTTCATTTATGACCACACCTTTCGTCGAATCGGAATAAAAAGCTCCCTCCCTGAATTTCAAATCATATACCGAAGCCCAATCCTCATCTGCAAAATTAAAGGATACCAATAATTTAGACATCTCTTTATTTTCATCACATTCAATTCCTACGCCATTCCAATTGATATTGGTGGGAACCGAAACCGATAAACTGACATGCTTTACAGTTGCGTCCTTCAACAATTCCTCCTTCAATACTTTCCCTTTTGCCTGCTGGTTCTCATTTCGCAGTGACAGATACATCACCTCTTGCCACTCATATCCCAGATTCATCGTCTGAAACAGTTGAATCTGCCGGGTAATCACCAATGTAGAAATAATCAATACGATCGATACACAGAATTGAATCACCACTAAGACCTGACGGAAACGTGCGTTCCAACTCCCCTTCGAAAGGTTTCCCTTCAAAAGATTCAGCGGCTTAAAAGAAGATAGATAGATTGCCGGATAAATTCCGGCCAGCAATGCAGTCAGCACTACCACTCCCAATCCCAGCCAAATCTGATTCAAAGAAAAAAGATCTTTCATATCGAGCGATTTCCCCAGCATCGAATTAAAAATCGGAAACATGAGCATCGCCAGTCCGATTGCCAATACAAACGAAATCAGAATCACAAGGAAAGTATTCAACAGATATTGCCCGATCAATCCGGTACGCGATGCCCCGAGTATCTTACGAAGACCGGTCTGAAAAGAGCTTTTCGTAAATCCGGCGGTTGCCAGATTAATAAAATTGATACAGGCAATCAACAACACCGCCAACGCAATAATCCCCATCAAGCGCATCCGTTGGATATTCCCGTAAGTATACAAATTACGATTCACCAAAAGATCGGAAGTGAGATAAAGCGCAAACTCCGGATGCACCTCCATTACCCTATTTTTGACTTTCTCCTTGAAAAGCGCCATATCTGGCTCCTCATTCATTCGCAGATAGGTCCGATAACTGTTGTTATACCAATGCTGGAGCGATTCTTTATTGCGCAAAATAGGCAACAGCACACATACACCCGGGCGACTTAGCTCACCGGATGAAGCCAATACAGTGCTGTTCTTATCCGGGTCTTTCATCACTCCGGCAACCTCAAAGTTGCCCGAATCAAACGACAGCATTTGTCCCACCGCGTCCTTATCGCCAAATACCTCGCGTGCTGCCGATTCTGAAATCACACACTTATTCAACTCTTCCGCTCCAAAAGATTTTCCATCCCTCATCTCCACTCCGAAAATAGAAAAATACCCCGGATCTACGTCGAAAGAGGTGATATTGTAAGTCTCGTTCTCGTATCTCAGACTCCGGTTCCCCCAGGCGATACGGGCGAAATCAACCACTTCAGGATTTTCGGCTGCTAATGTGGGGCCCACAATCGGAGGTGCTCCGCCAAATGCGTTACTACCTTCATGATAGCCCGCTACCGTCACAATCTTCGTGGCTTCCGGATATTGCCGGTCTACATTATATTCATAACGTATCCACAGCAATATCAGCAGACAGCAGGCCAGCCCCGGAATCAACCCCATCATATTCAACAGGTAAAGCTGACGGTTTCGAGTAATAGTACGATAAAAGTTATTCAATAAATTCATCTCTTGCTTTTACATCATATTGCGAACTTCGGTCACAACATGACCGTCAAACAAATTAATTACCCGATGCGCATACGATGCATCACGCTGACTGTGCGTTACCATAATAATCGTAGCCCCCTCCTTATTCAACTCGGTCAATAGGTTCATCACCTCCAGACCATTCTTCGAATCGAGATTACCCGTCGGCTCATCGGCCAGAATCAGTTTCGGATGCGCCACTACCGCACGGGCGATGGCTACACGTTGCTGTTGCCCTCCCGACAACTGGTTCGGAAAGTGAGCAGCCCGATGACTGATTGCCACGCGTTTCAGCACCTCCGTAACACGCTCTTTGCGATCGGAACTCTTCATCTTCAGATAGGTCAAAGGCAACTCCACATTTTCCGATACATTCAACTCCTCAATCAGATTGAAACTTTGAAATACGAATCCGATCTTTCCTTTGCGCACCTCTGTACGCTGTTTCTCTTTCAAGCCGCCCACCTCATAATTATCCAGGTAATACTTACCTTCCGTCGGGTTATCGAGCATCCCCAATATATTCAGCAAAGTAGACTTACCACAACCGGAGGGCCCCATAATTGCCACAAACTCCCCCTCTTTCACTTCGAGGGATACATTATCCAATGCCACGGTTTCGATCTCTTCGGTACGAAACACTTTACTCATGTTTTCAATTTTCAACATAATCGTAGTTGTATTATTTTTTAATTCAATATTAATTTCTCATTCTTTCCATACGCATCATATCCCGATACAATCACCTTCTCACCCGGTTCAAGTCCTTCCAATACTTCGTAATATTGCGGATTCTGACGTCCGATCCGGATATTGCGCCGGGTAGCCATCGAGCCGTCGGCATTCACTACAAAAATCCATTTTCCGCCGGTAGTCTGATAAAACGAACCTCGTGGAATCAGAATTCCCTCTTTCGGCTCTCCCAACTGCAGGTTGATATAATAAGTTTGTCCGGTTCGGATATTATCCGGTCTGTCCCCCACGAAGCGCATATCGGTACGGAATTGTCCGTTCCTTACTTCCGGATACACCTTCGATACCGCTACGCCGAACTGGGTGTTCTGGCGCTCAAAAGTTCCTTGCAGTCCATTCAATATCCGATCAATATAATGCTCGTCAATCAACGCCTCGATCTTAAAGTCAGAGAGTACATTGATTTGGCCGATGCGCTGGCCGGTTGTCACCGATTGTCCGATTTCGGCATCCAACAAACCCAGCTGCCCGTCATACGGTGCACGAATATTCAGATTCTCGATGCGCTGGCGCACCATCATCAGATTCAACCGCATATTGTCCAGACTCTCCTGCATCTGATCCACCTGAACCGAACGATAAATCGAATCCTGTTTTTGCCGGTCTATGATCAGTTGCATCTTATCGCGGGCATATTCATAATCCTCTTTCGCCTGCAGGTAGGTCTCACGGGCTATCAGCTTCTCCTTATACAATGATTCGTTCTGCTCATACGCCCGTTTCTTGCGGGATGTCTCCAGCTGCACCGCAAGCAATTCCTGTCGCAGGTTCAATCGTTCCTGCTCCATTGTAACCTGAGTATTACGCAGAAAATTCTGTTTCTCGGCCAGTTGCGCCTCGCTATCCAGAATCGCCAGGCTAAGACTCGGATTCGTCAGTCGCACAATCACATCCCCCTTTTTTACCGTCGCACCCTCTTCTATCAGCTTCTCGTCGATAATGCCGCTTTCAATCGCACTGATCTGAATCAGCGAACCGGGTTGCACCTGTCCGTTCAATCGGATATAATCGTTAAACGGATTCGATTCCACCTCTGCAATGGTGATCCCTTTTTTCTCTACTTTCAGTTTGGATGAGTGATCCCCCAACCCGATCCAGCCGGCTATGAGCAACAACACTCCTCCCCCGATCAGATACGGGAGATGTTTCTTTGTTAATCCTTTCTTTTTTTCTATTATTCGGTCCATAAGGCTAATTATTTTCTGTGATAAAAGGGGTACCCTGATAATATTCCACTTGTTTTTTCCGTATCAGAAACTGCACATGCATTCCCACCTGCTCGGCCTTTGCCTGTGCCAGCTGATTGGCGCTGTTCTGCAATTCGAGTGCGCTGATCATCCCCTCTTCAAATTTGCGTCGGTTCACGGTATGGGCGATATCGGCAGCATTCATTTTACGCATGGCCTGAATATACTCCTGGGCCGCTCCGTTAAGATCTGAAATACTTTGTGCGATATCCTGATTAAGCTTTAGCATGGTTTCTTCATAATCCGCCTGCTGCATTTGCAAACGAAATTTTGCGCGGCGACGATTGCTCAAAGATGTGAGCCGATTGAATATCGGTATGGATACCTGCATCCCGACAAACTGTCCCGCATTATTCTTCCATTGATCTTTAAATGCCACTTTTTTCGATTCGCCGTCCAATACTTCGAAATAGCGGGTATTATATCCGGCAAAAAGAGAAAAAGAGGGAAAAAAAGAGGCCAAACTCGATTTATAGCTACTTTCCATTCCTTTCAACTGATAACCGGCCGCCAATGCCCCCGGCAGGTAGTGCCTCGCTGCTTTAAATAATGAATCGGGATCAGCTTTACTTTTTTGCGGCAATATCGGTTCTAATGTTTCCTCCACCGCCAAAGTATCTTCCATCGGATAATTCATAGCTCCTTTTAGTTCCAGAAGAGACACCCGCAACAGATTTTCCTGACGGATCAATGCAAATTGGTCGGAAGCTACGTTTGCCTCCATCTGAGCGATATCGGCTCCCGCTTTCATACCCAATTCCTCCATCCGCTGCGATTGATAAAGATTCTGTTCACTCTCTGCCAGCTGTCCCGCAAGTTGCATTACGAGTTGTTTGTAATACACTACATTGTAAAAAGCATTCAATACCCGAAGCGATACCTGATCTTCAATCAATTGTTTGCGATGCAACCCCATTCGGTTCATAGCCCGGGTCATCTTATAGTTGTTGATACGTACCAAACCTTGAAAAAGGGGTAGCTGCAAATTGCCCGAATAGGCATTGCTAAAATATTTACTATCCTTATAGGTATTCGTTTCCGGATCGAGCGACCGGCCGAAGTCATATTCACCTCCAATCGACACGTTGGCCGAAGGCAGGAATGCTCCGAGCGCTTCTGTTTGGTCCTGTTTATAAATACGAACCTGTGCTCCCTCTCTATGATTTGCCGGAGCATGCTCGCGGGCATAAATCATACACTCCTGCAACGTATAGGCAGTCTGAGCAGAACCCGTTACGAGCGCCAGCAGGAAAAAAACAATCAGCAGAATGATATT
>JAVVPN010000024.1:0-3234 GCA_036655755.1 Bacteroidales bacterium
GTTATTAAACGTATAGCTGAAAGAGGTACTTGTACTTTTCAGGCGCGGAAACTGGCCCGCCGCCCAGCGTGTCTGGTCAATCTTGTCACCTTTCTCATTATACATGTACGAATCGAACGATCCGCTCATCTGTAAGGTAAACTGCTTCGAAAACTTGAAGCGCACCGATACCGGAATATCGCTCCAGCGTAACGAGTCGGCGGCGAAGTTATAACTGATCCCCCCGATATTCAGGTTATCGATCAAACTGATCTTACGCACTCCGGTGGAGTCGCGGTCTGATTTGATCTTGGCTTCGAGATTATGCTGCATCGTAAATGACAGCGTTCCCGATTTGCCTCGCGGAGCGGTACCGAACTGCCCCTTCTCGAACGGCGAATAATACACATCTTTCCACCCTTCGGCTTGCGTATTGTCGGGTTGCTGGTATTTATCCCACGCACCCCATATCTTCTTACTGAAATCGGGTTGTCCCGAAATACTGATGCTCGGCGTAAACAGGTGTCGGATCATCTGGATTTTGTCCCCCATAAAAGGTAGCGGCTTATAAAAACCGTACAGCTTCGTATTGGCACTCATGCTGAAATTGAAGTTGTACACATTATAAAAACCGTAAGTGGTATCTTTTCTCACCGCCCCCGGGTTTCCTTTGCTGTCGGGCAACTCCGGATCCCAGCTTTGTTTGATCTTGTTCGAATACATACGATCCACAAAACTGATGGAAGGCGATACATTGATATATTTCAATACTGTAAACGTCGATGAAATCGGAATGGAGTGTTGCATTCCGTTTTTCCAATCCTTAATCAAACTCGAACCGAAGAATTTGTCCTGTTTGGTGGTGATGGAGTTACGAAACAACCCCGTATAGCTCATACTGATCTTTTCATACCATTTATCCTTACCCACCACCACTTTCCGTTTGAACGGATAGATACGACGCATATTCAGCGTCAGATCGGGAAACGACACCGCCACCGTCGAGTCTTGCGAACGCTGCGTTACATTGGCAGTAGTAGAGATACTCAACGGCGCGTTCGGAAAATTATAGGTCATATTGACCGTCGAACTCTTGGTATTTTCCGTAAACTGAGTAGCGTTGTAATAACTGTCGAGGTTATTACGGTCGTACCCCGAAGTAGCGAAGTTCACACTTGCCGAAAGCGTCATATTGGGATTCGCCTTCTGGTCTTGCGTATGCGACCAAGTCAGCTTGAAGTTCTTCATCTTCATGTAATCGGGCAATCCTTTGTCGCCGGTAATGGTCACCTGATATCCCAGGTTGAAGTTACCGTTGAACTTATAGCGCCACGCATAGTTCGAATTAACATTCAACCCCCACGACCCTTTGGTAAAGATCTCGCCCGTAAGCGCCAGATCGACATAGTCGTTGATGGCAAAATAATATCCCCCGTCGCGCAGATAGAAACCGCGCTGCAACTCGTCCCCGTAGGTGGGCATGATGATACCCGACGAATACGATTCGGAGAACGGGAAGAAACCGAACGGAATGGCTAGCGGCAACGGCACGTCGGCCAACACCAGGTAAGCGGGCCCGGTTACGATATTCTTTTTGGGTTTTACTTTCGCTTTGGTCAGCTGCAAATAAAAATGGGGACAATCGTGATGGTCGCAAGTGGTATATTTACCGTTTACCATATAAAACTCGTTATCGGCCATCTTTTTGGTCTGACCGCCGGTCAGGTACCCCTCACCCTGCTGGGTTACGATGTTGGTAATAAATCCTTTCTGCGATTTGAAGTTATAATTGATCGTGCGCGATTCATATTCGCCCCCTTTGTCCTTAAACACGGGAGTTCCCACCAACACGCCGGCCGAATCGGGCACACCGTTGGCATACACGTTGCTACTGTCAAGGCTCATACGGATCTCTTCGGCATCCAGCTCGATATCCTGATATTTCACCACGCTCGAACCGAACAGATAAGCCAGGTTCTGACCGGTAAATACCAGCGAGTCTTCCGCCTCATAGGTTACGACATCCTCAAGCGGCGATTTCTTTGTTACAGGAGCTACAATCGAATCGGTCAGTAATGAATCGGTACGTTGTATCAACGAATCGGGTAGTACGGCTGGAGTTATCCCTTCCTGCGACACCAATGGCACAGGCTGAGACACCTTGTTTTCAGTAGTTTGCCCCGTCAGTTTTCCGAAAGAGAAAATCGGAAGAAGCAGTAATATATAATATATGTAATTAGTTCTAAATAATCGCATCCGTCACGGTTGGTTTTTGTAATGCAAAACTACACAAATTAGCTAAATAAATGCTTTACAGTTTTGCATTTAATATATTTTCAGAGGAATAAACGACACATTTCGTCAAAACGAATTAACGCATCGTCGCCGAAACGGGCCATCGACTTACGTATCTTTTCGATACTTTTCTCTTTGCCCGGATGCGATTTCGAATAAAATTTATCCGCAAGGCAAATCAGCTTCTCCTCCGTACTCACCGGCAACATATCGCGCGCAGGCAAAGGTAGCTGCTGGCTTTCAATCTGTTCGCGGGTGATTCCGCTCCCGGTATGGCGCTCGCAAACAAGGGCATGGCGCTCCAATCCCTCTTTTCGTAAAATCTCGGCACCCAACACGCCGTGGCGAATGTATGGTTCACTTCCGGTGCATGCTATTTCGGGCGCATTACACAGAAAGATACCTATATCATGCAGCATCGCGGCTTCTTCAATAAAATTCATATCCGGATTCAGTTCGGGATGGCGGGCGGCGAGTTCTAGCGCTTTGTCGGCAACCAAACGGCTGTGATCTACCAGAACATGATAGATTTCAGAGTTTTCGGGATAATATTTTTTGATAATCGATAGTGGATCCATAGGGAGATTTTATTTTCTTTGTTACAATTATACACATAATCGGTGTATAATTAAAAAAGGAGGGATATTTTTTATCGGCACGCGATGCGCGCTGGCTACCATCAGGCACGCTACGCGCGCCGGCTACCATCATGGGCACGCTACGCGCGCCGCTTTTGCACCCGGCTAACGCGCGGGTGTTGGCGAATGCCTGAAATCGACTTTTGCCTACACGGCACTGACTACCCGTGCGTCACCGAATACCCGTGCGTCAGCCGGGTACTATAAACGGCCTGCATCGCAGGCCCCTGATGGTAGATCCGGAATAACCATCTAACGCGAACGCCCGTGCGTCAGCCGGGCGCCAGAGTGGCGCGCATCGCGTGCCCATGATGGTAGAAAA
>JAVVPN010000024.1:3334-38946 GCA_036655755.1 Bacteroidales bacterium
CATTTCGCTTTCCCCTAACCCTGATCGCGCTATTCGTAACCCTCTCCCTCTGCGCCCAAACCCTACGCACCGGCGCCGAACGGATGGAACTCCTCATCCCCGCGCTCAAAGGCAAAAAAGTGGCCCTGATCGTAAACCAAACCTCCGTGACAGGTACCGCTCACACCCACCTGCTCGATACCCTTTTATCACAAGGCATCACGATCACCAAGGTTTTCGCCCCCGAACACGGATTCCGAGGCGAAGCCGACGCTGGCGAAAAAATAGCAGATGGCCGCGACCCGAAAACCGGGTTGCCCATCATCTCGCTGTATGGAAAAAACAAAAAGCCCTCGGCCGAGCAGCTTAAAGAGGTAGATATCGTCGTGTTTGACATTCAAGACGTAGGCGCCCGTTTTTACACCTACATCAGCACCATGCTATATGCCATGCAGAGCTGTGCCGAAAACAATAAACAGATCATTGTGCTCGACCGTCCGAACCCCAACGATTTCGTTGACGGCCCGGTACTCGAACCCGCATTCAAATCGTTTGTAGGGATCCTGCCGATTCCCCTGTTACACGGAATGACCGTGGGCGAACTGGCCCGAATGATTAAAGGAGAAGGTTGGGCGATCCGCAACGGCAAAAACGCCCGTTTGCAAGTAATACCGATGCAGGGATGGCAACACGGCCAACCCTACTCGCTGCCCGTACGCCCCTCACCCAACCTGCCCAACGACCGGGCGATCCGGCTCTACGCGTCGCTGTGTCTTTTTGAAGCGACCGAAGTAAGCGTCGGGCGCGGCACCCGCTTCCCGTTTCAGGTAATCGGATTCCCCGACAAGCGATTCGGCGACTTCACTTTTACACCCGTCGCGTTGCCCGGCTCCGACAAGAACCCGCTTCAGAAAGACAAAAAATGCTACGGGCTCGATTTGCGCAACGACACCGCTACAAAAGGCTTCGATCTGCGTTACTTGCTCGGTTTTTATGAAAAATCGGCCGATAAGTCGCAGTTTATTTCGCGCCCCTCGTTTTTCGACAAATTGGCCGGAACCGACCGCTTACGCAAACAGATTATGAACGGCGCATCCGAAAAAGAGATTCGCGCGTCATGGCAGCCCGGACTGGATGCCTTCCGTAAAAAGCGGGCAAAATACCTGCTTTATCCCGACACCGTCAATCCGTAAGGCGACGAATCATGCCGTGAAAAATGAAATGATGAAGCGGCATCGTCGATAACCAATACAGGCGACCTTTCCACCCCCGCGGGCGGAAGGTCGCTTTTTGCGTCAGTATCAGTTTGTCGCCCTCCGTTTTCAGCCTAAAATCGAGCCAACCCTGCCCCGGCATCACCATTTCGGCATACAGCAACAAGCGCCCCTCCTCTTTATCGGCAATCAGCACACGCCAAAAATCGAGCGCGTCGCCCGGAGCCAGCAAATCTTTATTGGTACGTCCGCGCATACCCACCCCTTTGTCGAACAGATCGAGCAATCCGCGCGCACGCCATAGCCAGTTGGCATACCACCAGCCGTGCGTACCGCCGCTCTCCCAAATGCGGCGCAACACCTCGCCGCGCCCCACCTTTACCTCACGGCTCACCTCATACGTCAATACCCCGTGCGTCGGCACGCTCCAATGATCTGACAACTTATAATCGAGGCCGCTGCTGCTGAACGAATCCTTCCAACTGCTCAGCACATTATCCGAATCCATCTTCTGCAGCGCCATCTCTACCGTTTCGCGAAACCGCTGCAAAGGTTGCGGGATGATTTCGCGGATACTGTTTTCCTGACATACCACCCGGTTCTTCATGCTGTCAGACAGATTCACGGCCAGCTTATACGAAGCCGAAGTGATAAAATAGAACCAATGCGCCGCCAGTCGTGCCGATATCCAGGGCACGGTATAGATTTTGCGCTTCAGCCCCCGCACCTCGGCGATCTGCGCGAGCATCTGCCGGTAAGTGATTATTTCGGGACCGCCGATATCGAATACCTTATTAAAAGTAGCCGGATTCAGCAATACCTCTTTCAGATAATACACCACATTGACCACTCCGATCGGCTGACACTCGTTGTTGAGCGAATCGGGCCCCACCATTACCGGCAGCTTATCCACCAGGTCGTACATGATTTCGAACGATGCGCTACCGGCACCCGTTATAATGGCGGCGCGCAGAATGGTAAGCGCATAGGTCCCCTCCCGCAATATCTCGCCGACCCGCTTTCTCGATGCCAGATGTTGCGACAGATGCCCGCCCGTGGCGATTCCACTCAGGTAAATCACTTGTCGCACGGTGGTTTGAGCCATATAATGCACAAAATTATGCGCCTGCGTCTCTTCGGCCTCATCAAAATGGGTGAGCGAGGTGGTCATCGAATGAATCAGATAATAGGCGGCATCCAACTCTTTAGGCAATTGCTCATAATCGGGATCCATAAAATCGACCTCTACGATCCGCAGTCCGGGATGATGCGCATACCTGCGCGGAAACCGATTCTTATCGCGCACACAGGCAAACACGGTATGCCCCTCATCCAATAAAACCGGAAGCATCCGACCACCGATATATCCGGTAACTCCTGTTAGCAAAACATTCATCTGTATCTGATTTATTTTACGTTACGGCGCGGTTACGCCCTTTATAAAGAAACAATTTACACGAATAAAGGATTGATTTTAACCGAAGCCTTTCCATTTTGACCGATTACTCTTCGCTTTTCTTATTCTTCATGCGGCAAACAATTCAAAAACACAACTTATGTAAACTATAACTTATTTATAATCTGTATATTTTAGCGCATTTTTTATTTGATATATTTGGTTTTGATAAACATTGATTTAATTTTGCATAAAATTGTTCATTTATTTAAATATTGAACAAAAATATCCTTATTTATTACAACTAAATTAGACTGTATCAATATTAAGCAAGAAAACATTTCTTTGGCAATCAAGACAATTAGGTGGTTTATTCATTATTATTAACACCGCTATTTCCGAAGACATGTGATTAAATCAAAAATTAAAACGATATACAAAAAGCGATTATGACAAAAATGCTATACCAAAAACCGGATTTGCAAATCATTGAGATAGAAACAGAAGAGGTTATTGCGACATCTCCTGGAGAAGGATCAGGAAAACCGGGAAGTGGGGGAAATGGAAATCCGAGTACCAGATCAAACGGATATGTAAATTCTCTTGATAACAGAGACAGATGGAGTGATTCCGAGCTTTAATTATTTAAAACTGGTATAAACAGCAATATATTATCATTTTTACAAAAAGAACAAATAAATAATATGAAGAACTTTTTACGCTTATCATGGATTATTATAGGGGTCTTGTGGTGCCAGGGAATGGTGGGACAGGATTATATAAAAGAAGGGAATGGGTATGCACTTACTGCTATGCCGAATAATTGGTTCATATCATCATTTTCTATACCACGAAAAAATAATAGTTTATATATTCATAAAATAAACAAATTATTATCAAATCAATATATCCAAACACTTACAATCGGAAGATACATAGGAACTACCCAAGGAACTAGTGTTGGGGGTATTGTAGAAAATGCCTTCGACAACTGTACGGCAATTTCTACATTTTTAGTAAGTTCAAACAACCAATATTATAGCGCAAACGACGGCGTATTATTTAATAAAACATACTCTACCCTCCTTTTCTATCCGGTAGCAAAAGCAGTAACCGAATATGAAATTCCGACAACCGTAACCTCTATTGCGACTTCGGCAAAACTAAACAACAAGATTACTTCGCTGATATTTAAGGGAGGAACAATGCCGGCACTAAATAGTACAAACTTTTTAAACAATGTAAACAAAGCTAATTGCACCCTAACTGTAACTTATGATCTTTATGACAAATTCATCAAGAGCCCATATTGGAGTGTAATCAATAATATCGTTTGTATTAAAGAGGAAAATGGACAAACTCAGATTAAATTTTCACAAGCAGGTAATTTATCAAAATACTTAAACTCCCAACAAAACACCCTTACAAACCTAAAGATAACCGGCCCATTAAACGGGACAGACATCGCGTTTTTGCGTACTCTTACCAACACGAAAAAATTAGCCATATTGGATTTATCTGATGCCTCCATTGTAGCCGGAGGAGGAACGTATTACGATAATTATGAAACTCAAAACGATATTTTCCCGCAATATGCTTTCGTTTATTGCCCAATACTCAAAACTATTTCATTACCAACATCTGTTAAAGAAATTGGGGCGGGAGCTTTTGAAGGAGCATCTAATATAACAGAAGTTATAATGACAGGGTGTAGTTTCGAAAAAATTGGTTTTGGGGCCTTTTTTCGAGCTGAGGGAATCACTAAATTCAATCTACCTTCTTCAGTCACAGACATTGACCCCTATGCATTTACAGAAACATGGGCGAATACCGGATATACCATTGATAATGCATAATACAAGTCTAATAATGGGGTCATTTATACCGATAATGAAACCCAACTATTTTTATACCCAATTGCAAGCGCAAATTCATCAGTAACAATCTCGAAAAATATTACAAAAATCAATACTGAAAGCGGATTGACGCTTGCCACACAACTTGAAAAGATAGTGGTAGAAAGGGATAATAAAAATTTCAGTGCAAATAATGGAATATTGTACAGTAGCGATTTCACGACTCTTTTAACTTATCCGCTTGCTAAAAAAGATACGGAATATGAAATTCCGGCAACAGTTACCGAAATAGCATCGTATGTAGTATTCAGCGAAAACCTGACTTCTATTACTTATAAAGAAAATAAGGCTCCTAAAGCGACAGCAGGAAGCCCTCTATTTTCTAAAATAGATAAAACAAAATGTATGCTTTACGTATCAAAAGCCGCCTACGAATCGTTTAAAAATACTTCGCCATGGAACACGCTTACAAACATCATTCGTTATGACGCTACGCCGGAAGATTTAGCTACAAAAATCACACTGACCTCTGCTGGAACACTCGAAACCCAGATTGGAAATAAGAAATTTACCACAACCCATCTGATTCTTACCGGTCCTTTAAATGGCAAAGACATTAATTGCTTACGAGAAATGGCCGGAAGCAATGCGAATGCTACGGTCTCTGGAAAAGGGCAGTTAGCATATCTGGATATCAAGAATACAACCATCGTACAAAGCGATGATATTTATCTGAACCAAGGAATAGGGAATACTGGTAACTCAGCAGATAAAAAGGAGGCTCAAAAAACCACAAATAATCTGTTTCCTCATTACGCATTTTACAAATGTCCGACGCTGCAAACCATTATTCTGCCAACGTCAGTAACCGCAATAGGAAACTCGGCCTTACGGGCTTGCGATAACCTGAGCAAAGTAGATATGACTGATTGTGAATTTACTTCGATAGATCACAATGCCTTCAGATCTTCTAAAAAAATTGCTACTTTCAATCTTCCGGTATCTCTTGAAACGATAGCTAATGACGCCTTCGTAGAGACAACAGTAAATAAAGAGTTTAAACTGCAATCTTCAAGCAATTGGTTTGAAGTACAAGAGGGTGTTTTGTTTTCAAAAGACAAGAAAAACCTGGTTGCTTTCCCGGCCGGTAAGAATATTACCGAATACACCGTTCCTTTCGGAACAGAAAGAATCGTAAGTTGTGCATTCTCTTTTTCTGCATTAAAAACACTTAGTATGCCTTATGGACTTATTTATTTGGAACCATGGGCTTTTGAAGGCACTAATTTCGCATCCCTAACCTTGCCTGCAACTGTTACGGAGATCGGACGTGGGGTATTTCTTGGATGCGGCTCGGTGGAACACCTTTATATTCACAACCCAACTCCCCCTGCTGTTAGCGATAAGGAGGGTCAAGAATTAGATAAGATTAATTGTATCCTTCATGTCCCGTATCAGAAAAAAGACACTTACAAGAAAGCTAATTATTGGAGTGAATTTACGAAGATTGAAGAGTTGAGTGACGTAATTTATGTTTATACGGCCGGTACACTTAAAAGCACATTACGTAATATGGGTATCGAACCAAGTGAACTTTCATCGATTATGGTACACGGGTTCTTGAATGGCAACGATATCAAATACCTGCGCGAATTGGCCGGAGTCGATTCGATAGGACAACCAATATTAAACACAAAATTGAAATCGATCAATATCGGCCAGGCAACGATCCAAGCAGGAGGAGATCCTTATCTTACTTTAAATAGAACATCTTATACTACTTCCGAAAATAACCTTGGAAAATATGCATTTGCCAATACCGGATTGGAAGCATTCCATTTCCCTGCAAATATCGCAGCTGTGGAAGCGAATATATTTACGGCGTGTCGGGATCTAAACTATATTGTGTTTGAAACGCTTCCGGGCGGAATGAATATTAACGACGTAAAATCACTGTTGGACGAATCTCAACCAAACGGAATTATTGCGATCAACAGTAATAATCCCGGCAACAATTCAAATATTGCAAACGTGGTATTTGCCAATGACAAAAACGCGACGGTAGAATTAACAGATAAGTTCAATTATGTATCTCATGTGAAATTATCGCTTGAAAGCTGCACGTTTACCAAGCATTTTTCAAAAGCGACTAAAGATGGAGAAACGCGTGGTTGGGAAACCATTATCCTACCGTTTAAGCCCACTGAAATCAGAGGGTACAACAGAAGAGGGGTAGAAGCCTTTCTGGTTCCGTTTAACGAAAATGAAAAGGATGAAGCCGAATTTGACGGACAGGGGTTACTTGTATTGAATTTCTGGTTAAGAAAATTGACTCCGACAGGATTCGTAGATGTAACATTCCACGAAATAGAGCCCAATACGCCATACATCATTTCGATGCCGAATAGTCCGAAGGATTATAACAACACTTATAATATTCAGGGGGATGTACAATTTATAGCTTATGCACCTACAGAAAGTAGTATTGAGCTGAACGAAACAACCGAACTGAAGACAATAGCCGGCGAAACATTTGATATGGCGGCAACATTTAAAAACAGAACCGACATAAAAGATGCTTATGTTTTAAATGCTGAAGGAACTTCGTTTGATTTGATATCAACAATCACCCAAAAACAGGACACAATCAATGCTTTCGAAGCATATGCCACTGCACATCCGGCTTACAAGGGTGTAAGAAGTCTTAGTATCAATCAACGTCCAAATATTCCGTCCGGTCTGAGAGATATCATGATGAATGGTGCTGATGGTGAAGAAAAAGAATTTATCATCAAGAAAGCTGCCAACGGCATCCGAATCGTATCGAATGTAAACAAAGCTATTCAGATCCATTCGATTGAAGGGCGTCTGATTGCAAAGGAATACATTTATGAAGGCGAAAACTTTGTCGCATTACCGAAAGGTATTTACCTCATTGAACGCCAAAAAGTAGTAGTATATTAAACAACACTGATTTATCAGGGATCTATACCTCAAATCCCCCTTATTAAATACCTCTCTCAAGATGGTTTTTAATAAGGGGGATCTCTTTTTTACTGAATATCGGCAGAGGAACAATACGGAATTTTATTTATATTAATTCTATTTTACTAAACATTTAACATTTTTACTTACCATATATTTACGCAAACCAAGCAAATCTATCTATATTTGTTTCAAACAAGAGCTGTAAAACTTATACAGAACTGTGTGATTATACATAATTATACATTATTTAAATTAAGCATTACGCACTCTCTATAAAATATTAATTAATTGCTTATTTTGACTAATATCTAAATATCAGTCAGAAATTGTTTGCGAATTATGGAAAAATTAAAGTACACCACTCCTATACTGGAAGTTATCGTTATTGAAGCTGAAGAAGTTATGTCCGGATCATCATACGGATTGGAAGATATGGATAATGAAAATCCTGATTTTCATTCAAACGATAAACAAACCTATCGTACGATGTGGGGACGATAACATTCGAATAGCGCAGTTACACCTTTGTGTTAAAAATCAAACTCTATATAAATGAAATCGCCATAACTCACCTAAAGTTGAGATACCCAACATACAGTATATAAATGGCGCATTTATACCTTGATGTTAAAAATCAAACTCTATATAAATGAAAAAATTTACTCATTTACTTCTCTTCTTTCTGAGCATACTTACATCTGTAACAGTACAGGCCAGTAAGGAGCCCAGATTTATTAATAATGAATATCTTATTGAAGATGCTGAAAATATGTTTTGGCTGGCTGAAAAGACCAATGCCGGGAACGATTTTAAAGGGGTAAATTTCAGAATCAAGAGTTACTGGATTGGCGCATATAATCAAAACTGGACTCCTATCGGTACGGAAGAACACCCTTTTCGAGGGAATTTTGACGGAAACGGACATTGTTTCAACGGACTGACGATTCATTCCGATTTACCTTATGTAGGCCTGTTCGGATACGTGGAGGAGGGTGTGATTAAAAACCTTAGCATTAAAGACTACCGCATTATTACGGAGCATCCGCAAGGATACGCAGGAGTAATAGCGGGATATTCGGATGCGGTGATCATTAACTGTGCTTCAATCGGGGGCGACGAATGGTGGAGTCACTTGAGTGCACCTTATTGTGCAGGTGGCCTGGTAGGGAAAGCGGATAATGCGATTTATAATAGTCAGGCACGGAATCTGCACAAAATAGAAAAAGCGAATTTTACAGGAGGTATCGTAGGAGAATCGAACTCTCTGGTGGCCGACTGCTTCAGCAATATCAAGAAACTGAATGGCCGTGATAAGGGCCATATGGTGGCGAAGTTAAATAAACCCGGCAAACTGCATGACAATTTCAGAAATAAGGAATGGCATGCCGCTGAAGACAATAGCAATTCAAAAGATGGGGCACGCTTGGATGTGGCCAAATTTACAACCAGACTCAATCAAAACCGGAGTAAATATTTTGCATATCAGCCATTAGCGGAATGGAATGACAATGGCCTACAAGCAGGCAATCAGGATTCGGGTAACACCGAGACTCCTTTTAGTGGAAAAGGAAGTGGTACGGAATTAGATCCGTTCACGATAACCAATGCACAGCAACTGACTGAACTGGCCAATGTAGTAAACCAGCAACTTGCGGGATATACGACAGCTTATTATAAAATAATGAATGATATTGACCTAACGGGGGTGGAATGGCAGCCGATTGGCAAAAATGCATCCGCTCCGTTTAAAGGCCAATTCGACGGCAACTTCAAAGAGATATCGAATCTCTGCGTGAAATCGGAAGTTTATTTCGGCGGTCTGTTCGGATATGTCCGGGAAGGATCAGTAAAATATACAGCACTACACAATGTAGATGTTTTAGGTGTGAAAGATGTAGGACATAATGTAACCTATATTGCAGGCCTTATAGGGTATGCACAGCAAGCGAATGTGGAAGGCAATATCATATATGGAAATATCGAAGTGAACCGCAATGGAGGTAATAATACCAAAGACATGGCGCGTGTAATAGGGATGTTTGATAACGGATCGACAGTAAAAGGGAACTACGCGACCGGAGATTTGATCGGCTATGAAGAGGGACATAATCATCGAGACGGCGAAACAATTACCCTTTTCGATAATAGCCAAACTGTTATTATGGAAGGAAACCGAAGTTATCTATTGCAAGGGGATTTCTCTTCGCTGACCGTAGAAGGTGAAAATGTAATTTTATTTTGCCGCAATAATGTAATCGACGGAAAACTTTCACTGAATGCCACAACCACTCAGCGGGGAACAGTAACAACAGGTGCGCTCGAATTTACTGAAACTACGAATATAAATCCGGAAGGAATAAACAATCTGGGCGAAATTATCATGAAACGCCAACCGGCAACCTGGACAGAGGCCAGCGGTACGGGGTGGGAAACGATTTGCTTGCCTTTTGATGCAAACGTATATGCCGACGGAAAGCTGATCGCTCCGATTACGAAAACCTCGAAAGGGGCCTACTGGCTGCGTGAGTTTGTTGAACCGGCGAATAATGATAGCGAAGGATATGTATATTTTGCTTCATACGAAAATGCAATTGAACCCAATGATTTTGCCATACGCCAGCATGTTCCTTATATACTCTCTTTTCCGGGAGACAGGTATGGAGTAAACAGCCTTAAAAAGAAGCAGATTACTTACCGGGGATATGGTGAAGTAAAATTAAATTCAACAAATCCGAAGTTGACTCATGAAAAAAGCGACTATGTATTTGAAGGACATTTTCTGACAACAGAAAAAGAGAGCTGCTATGTATTGAATAACAATGGGAGCAGTTTCGAACTGCATCCTATAACGATTGTAAATCCGTTTTGCGCCGTACTGCGCACGAAAAGCAGTGATTTGCCGGTAATACAGGCGCTTCGCATTGCCACCGGATCTAATCAGCCCACTAGTATGACAGACGGAACAAATCAGGACGACAAGATATTTGCTTATGCTTCGGACGGAATATTGTATATATCGACCGATACCCCGGGTATGGTACAAGTACACCATGCGACAACCGGAATAATGGTAGCCGAGGTATATGTGAGCGATAATACGGCTACCGTAAACGGATTACCAAAAGGTATTTATCTGGTAAACCGCGAAAAAGTGGTAATTTATTAAAGAAAAAGGGTGCAGCAATGCGCCCTTTTTGCGTTGTTTCCGTTTTGTTTATAATTGCTACAGTACTTGCAGGATGGAATTAGATTATCTTTGCACCCGATAAAAATTGAAATGACAAAAATGAATCAGATTAAAGTAATTGCTTTTGATGCGGACGACACCTTATGGGTATGCGAACCGATTTTCCGCACCATGGAGGCGAAAGTATGTGAGTTGCTGTCGGAATATATGGATAAAGAACAGTTGCTCAAGGAGATTCTGAAAAATCATATAGCAAACCTGCCTTTATATGGATATGGCATTAAGGGATATATTCTTTCATTAACCGAAACAGCTTTGAAAATCAGTGCCGGACAGGTACCTCAGGAGGTGATCGACCGGATTATTGCTTACGGAAAAGAGATGTTACAGGAGCCGGTAGTATTGCTTCAGGATGTAAGTGAGGTGTTACCGCGCCTAAAAGAGCATTTCAGACTGATGGTGATAACCAAAGGAGATTTGCTGGATCAGCAACGTAAGCTGGATGCTTCGGGATTACTACCCTATTTCAATGATATTGAGATTGTGAGCGATAAAAAAACGGCCGACTACGAGAAGCTTTTTGAGCGTCACGGAATCGATCCGAAGGAGTTTATGATGGTGGGCAACAGCCTGAAATCGGATATTCTCCCGGTGATTGAACTGGGCGCGGCGGGCGTACATATTCCGTATGAGATTACATGGGAACATGAGAAGGTGGAAGATCTTGACCACAGCAATCCGTTGCTGCATGAGATATCCCATCTGGAAGAAATCTATCCGATTGTCGGACTCTGAAAAGAATCATTCCCCTCGCGAGAAGGTCATGAATAGTTCGGAATCATCTGAACAGGAGTTAATCCATCTTCATTTTTCAATGCATCATCCGCACCATACTGAAGAAGCAGATCGGCTATTTCGAACTCTTCGTTTTCATAAGCGTAATGAAGGGCGGTATTACCGAAGTGGTCGGCCTGATTGATTGCTACGCCGGTTTGCAATAACATATCGGTCAGCTCATAATGCGCATTGCCTGCCGCAAAAATCAAGGCAGAGCGGCCGTTATAGTCGGGGTGTTCGGGATTGGCGCCATTGTTCATCAATAAACTCGCCGCATAAAGCTGCCCCATCGCACACGCTTCTTGCAACGGAGTGGTTTCATACATATCAAAAGCATCGATCGGAGCTCCGGCCTCAAGTAAGGGAACGATCAAAGCAGAGTTATTGACAGCAACCACCAGATGAAGGGGCGTATTACCTAAATCATCGGCAGCATCGACAAATTTACGATTTCGTATCAGCTGCTCGGTTTCGACCGGATCATTTAAGAGAATCGCCTGATGAAGCGGTGTTCCTACCCGTGCTCCGGCCTGAATCATTTGGCCTACGATAAGCGGTGAATAATGCTCGCAGATCATCAGTACCTGAAAAGGAGTGAATCCGGCTGAATTGAGCGCATTGATATCCGCACCGGCTTCCAATAAGAGCGAAATAATTTCGTCATACCCATTTTCAGCGGCATAATGGATGGGCATCCATCCCTCTTCGTTGCGTATGTTGGGTACTACTCCATTTTGAAGGGCAACGCGCGCTTTTTCCAAATCGCCGTTCTGACATGCTTCGAATAATAATGCTTTCATTGCTTTTCCTTCTTTTATTGATTACTGATACAAATGTAAATGTTATAAAAATGATAAAGGAGAAAAGGTGTAAATTTAACTCTTTAGGAGTGCCTGCTTCCTTAGAGGAATAAAAGAAATCCCCTGCTGAAATTAAAGTTTTGATATGAACTTCAAAGTCGGCAGGGGATTTTTTATTTTAATACATCTGGCTATTGCAGGTTATTGATGTTGCTCACGCAATAGATCATTTACCGTTTTTACAGGATTGAACGTATCGACCGGAACTTCAACGAAAACCGTATTCCAATCGGACATTGCGCCGTTCCATAGACCGGGTAACTCTAAGGCTTTCAAATCGCGTCCGCTTTTTGATTTGAGCGAAATGAATCCGGTTTGCGGATCAATGTATTGTTGCAGATCATACGCATTGCCCGCTTTATCACGCACGGCACATACCAAATCTACCGGATTGAAATGGGTAGAGGCTGCAAAAAGCGCTTTCGAAGCGGCATCGGCCATATCGATCTGCGAACTCTCAAGAATCTGAGGAGAATACGTCCCGTCCGGATTAAATGCAAGGAATGGTCCTCCGCCCGGTTCTCCGACGTTTTTCACCATGCCGCAAACGCGTAGTGGACGTTTGAACTTGCTGATCAGATACAGTGCAAGTTCGGAATCTTCGAGCGTTTTCGTTTCAGGATGTTTCACGCAAAGAGTCGATTGCAGGAAATGGAGCATTTCAAGAAGCTGATCATGCGAATATTTGCCCGTTTCGAGCAGGTCGAGATATGCAAAGATCTGCTGTTGCACCGCTACCAATACGCCACCGAGAAGCTGTTTGTATTTTACGGTTGTATCTTTCAGGGTATCCGGCACCACATTGTCAATGTTCTTGATGAAAATCACATCCGCTTTAAGCTCATTCAGATTTTCAATCAGCGCCCCATGACCGCCCGGACGGAACAATAAATTGCCATGATCGCGAAACGGCTGATTTTCGGCATCCGCCGCAATGGTATCGGTCGAACTTTTCTGGATAGAAAAACCGATATGGTATTTTACGCCGAACTGTTTTTCGTAATGCGCTTTCTTTTCGTTGGCCAGCGATTCGAAAAGGGTTTTATGCTCGGGCGATACCGTGAAATGAAGGTTTACTTCGCCTGATCCGTTGGCGGCATAAAGCGCACCCTCTACCAAGTGCTCTTCCATCGCCGTGCGCGGAGCATCCTGATAATTATGGAATTTCAATAAACCTTTCGGCAATGCACCATAATTAAGGCCGGTACCCTCCAATAAGTTCCGCACTACCGCTTTGTATTGGCCCGCTTCGATCAGCTCTTCGATCGACTTGCCTTCGTTTACCTGGCAAACCTGATCCAAATCGTGATAAAAAGCAAAATGGGCGATATTCCCGAAGAAATTCTTCTCGAAATCGGTTGTAGGCACTTCATAAGAGGCACCCAAAAACTCGAACAGGTTCTTGAACATACGGCTTGCCGCTCCTGAAGCCGGGACAAACTTGAGTATCTGTTTGTTTTCATGAAGGTATTTGTCCCATATCCGCTGATAGCGAATAACGTCATCCTCCTGCACAGACATGATTCCGTTGCCGACGGTAGCGCAATCTTTTAACTTAAGAAAAGGAAATCCTTGTTTGAAAGCATCTAATTGCTTTTCTACTTTCTCTACCGAGATTCCTTTTCGCCCCAGCAGATTTAAATCTTCTTGCGTGAACATAGTATATCAAGATTTATAATGTTAATACAAATATCTATAGTTATCTGAAGCAAAGATAACACAAAAAAAGGTATATTCGCAGGTATGAATATTGCTTCTCTTGTGGCAGGGAAGCGTTAGCGACAGGTTGTTATGGAAGAAACTGCATTTTTTACCCCGAAAGAAAAAACGGAATTTATAGCCAAATATAAGATACTGAGTGAAGAGGCGCGCCCCCTTTTTACTCCGCAGGAATGGCTCCGGATTCGACAACTTATTAAGGACGGAATTGCACAGGATATCTACCGGCGTACACCGCAAGGGTTAAATTTGCTTCTAAAGAACCTTAATACCGCGTTCATCTTATTTAAAGAGATCGGACTGAAAAAAAGTGCGCTTGTAGCGGTGATTCTGTATCCCCTGTGTGAGCAAGGGATGATCTCTGTTACGGACTTGGGCCAAGAGTTTGGCGAAGATATTGAAACCATACTCAATGGACTGCTTAAAACCAACAGCCTTTACGTGAAGAACGAAGTGATCGAATCGGATAATTTCCGGAAACTGTTGCTTTCGTTTGCCGAAGATATCCGCGTAATCATTGTGATGATTGCCGATCGGCTGGCCCTGATGCGCATGATTAATCATCATCCGGATGCGGAATACCGCGATACGGTTACGCAGGAGTGCGCTTTTCTGTACACCCCCCTCGCCCATCGCCTGGGTTTATACAGCATTAAATCGGAACTGGAAGACTTGACGCTGAAGTATCAGCATCGTGAAACCTATACCGATATCGCCCATAAGCTGAATCAGACGAAAGTGGCGCGCGAGGCGTATATTCAGTCCTTTATCGAACCCGTAAAGAAACGGCTCGACAATACGGGGCTCAAGTTCGAAATAAAAGGGCGTACCAAATCGATCTACTCCATTTGGAATAAAATCAGAAAACAAAATACCGACATAGAGAACATCTATGACCTGTTTGCCATCCGCGTCATTCTGGACACTCCCGAGGATAAGGAGAAGGCGGAATGCTGGCAGGTTTACTCTATCATCACCGATATGTTTCAGCCCAATCCGAAACGATTGAAAGACTGGCTCTCCATTCCGAAAAGCAATGGCTACGAATCCTTACACATCACCGTGCTAGGGCCGCAAAAACGGTGGGTGGAGGTGCAGATACGAAGCAAGCGAATGGACGAAATCGCTGAGCGCGGATTGGCCGCCCATTGGAAATACAAAGGGATCAAAGGCGAAAGCGGGGTAGACCAATGGCTGAGCAACATTCGCGAAGTGCTCGAAAACAACACGTCGCCCAATGAGCTGATGAAGGATTTCCGCATGGACTTGTATAACGAAGAGATTTTCGTTTTTACACCCAACGGCGACCTGCACAAGCTGCCAAAAGGGGCTACCGTGCTCGATTTTGCCTTTATGATTCATTCGAAACTGGGTACACGCTGTGTCGGAGCGAAGATAAACAACCGCAATGTACGCATCAATCATGTATTGAAAAGCGGCGATCAGATTGAGATTCTGACCTCTCCTCAACAAACGCCCAAACAAGACTGGCTCAATATCGTATCGACCTCGAAAGCCCGTATCAAAATCAAGCAGACGCTGAAGGAGGTGGAGCTCAAAGAGGCTGAATTCGGTAAGGAACTGTTGCAACGAAGATGTAAAAACCGGAAAATAGATCTGGAAGAGGCGCTGATGACCAAGCTGATACGAAAAATGGGATTCAAAACCATGACCCGTTTCTATTACGCGCTGGCGAAAGAGGAGATTGATATGAACAACATCCTCGACACCTATGCCGAATTGGAGCATCAGGAGAAAGAGACCGGCGAAGTGCGCGAATTACGCACCGCCGAAAACTTTGTCGCCACCGCGCCGGCTCCCGAAGAGTCCGAATCGCGCGAAGATGTAATGGTGATCGAGCAAAACCTGAAAGGGATCGATTATAAACTGGCAAGATGCTGTAATCCGATTTACGGAGACGATGTGTTCGGTTTCGTATCTATTCAGGGCGGAATTAAAATTCACCGTACCGACTGCTCAAATGCACATCAAATGCAGACCCGCTACCCATACCGGGTAGTGAAAGCACGATGGTCGGGGAAATCGGGCGATCAATATACGATTACGCTGCGAGTGATCGGTCATGACGATATCGGAATTGTGACCAACATTACTTCGATTATCTCGAAAGAAAAGAACCTGTCACTCAGATCCATCTCGATTGATTCGCACGACGGCCTGTTTCAGGGACACCTGAGCGTATCGGTAGATCATCTTGCCGCGCTCAACTCTTTAATAAAGAAAATACAAACTGTCAAAGGCGTTAAACATGTAGAACGCGTATCTTAATAAAAAATGAGACATACTATCTTTTATTTTTCAGCTGCATTGCTATTGGCAGCCTGTAGCAACAATACGGAAAAAGCTTCGCTATTATTGGAAGAGGCCCGCGATCTTTATACGGCCGGATCGCTTAATCAGGCGAAAATACGGATTGACTCCATGCGCAATACCTATCCGAAAGAGTTCGACATGGTGAATGAAGGGCGTCAGCTGATGCGCCAGATTGAACTTAAGGAGAATGAGCGCAACCTGACCTATGTCGATTCATTGCTTATTGTAAAAAAAGCGGAAGCCGAAATACTTGAAAAAGATTTCACCCTTGAAAAAGCGGACGGCTATGAAGAATTGGGCACCTATATTCCGAAAGGACTTTTGGTAGAACGGAACGTAGAGCGCAATTACATCCGCACAGGGGTAAATGAGTATGGCGATATGTATATTGCCAGCGTTTATTTCGGAAAAGGGAATATCAATCATACCGGCATCCGGGTAGAAATCAAAGATGGCTCAAACGCCGAAACGATTGCCGTGCCTTACGACGGCGGCACCAATTACCGGTTTTCGGATAATGGCAATCAGTCTGAAATCGTAACCTATAAAAAGGAAAAAGAGAATGGCGTGATTAACTTTATCAATCACTACCACGACCAGCGTATCAAGGTAACTTATACCGGTGGCAAACCGTATATCATTTATCTCGATGACGTTTCTAAAAAAGCAATCCTGAAAACCTACGAATTGGCGATGGTATTGAGCGACGTTACCCGTCTGGGACAGGAAAAAAAGGTGGCGGAAGGAAAGATTGAGTTTCTGAAAAAACGAATTCAAGAGAAGGCGACCACAAAATCGGAATAATATATATCTGAATATACAAAGAAAGCGATGAAGCCGGGCTTCATCGCTTTCTTTGTATATAATTTGTATATAAAATGTGGTATTACTCTTTCATCAACTTATGGGTGCTCATTCCCTGAGGGGTTTTCACCTGTAGGAAGTAAATGCCCGGGCGTAACCAGGAGAGATCAAGCTGGCATGATGACGCGTTCACCTCTTTGTCGATCAACATGACACCGTCCGACGAAACAATTCGCGCAAAAGCAATCTCTTCACCGGCATCCACGTGGAGCATCTCTTTTACCGGATTCGGAGCGATTCGGATACGCAGTTCTGCTACCGATACTTGCTTCGTGGCAAGCCGGGTAGCAGCCGGCACATCTACATTATCCACCATCATCGCAAAACGTTGGTCGGATATGCAACGGATTGCCAAATGAGCCTCTTTGCCCGCGTAAGCTGAAAGATCGATTACCTGCTGTGTCCATTGCACCGGCGCGTCAAACACCGAAGTACCTGCTACCTGCACGAAATCGGAAGGTCGCGGCGCTCCGATCGGATCGGTTGCGATCATTACCTGATACGACTCGAGTCCGTAGGTAGCGGTAAGCGATTTGATCAGGAAGGTAAAATAAGCTTTTTCCTTCGGTAACCGCACTAGCGGAGAGATCAGCCAATCATTATTGACACCTGCCTTCTGATTGAAGAAAACACCATATTTCGAACCTCCGTTGGTATGTGGTTTATATGTCGGTCGCTCAATAAGGGCCGGATCGGTAAAGAACGGATTAAAGACGATCAGTGCCGCCGGCGTTACTTGGTTCGGGAATTCTACATTCGTAATGCCATAATTTTCGACCCCTTCCACGTCGATTGTTGTCCATGGATAATCGCCCCGGCTATTGAAATCGGTGATTGAGAAATCTTCGCAATTTTCAAAGTCAAGACAAAGTTCGGAGGTTGGCACATAATACACGAAGGCTTCGTTGTTGGCTGTGTCTTCATCATTCCGCACACTGACGCGGGCGGTTATTTTTTGAGCCCATGCCTGTTGCAGATTGGCTTTCTGAGTAAACTCGAGCGTTACCGTATCTCCGGGAGCTACGTTTTTATTAACGGTTTCAAGCACTTCATCCCCCTCATCCACTTTGTAACTGATGCCAAACGAAGAGAACGACTGATGCCCTTTATTCGTAAAAGTGATGCGTACAGGCACTTCGCCGGCAGGACTATCATAATCGGCCGTTACAGAAAGTAGGGCGGCATCCGTATTGACGAAACGCACTACGCTCACTTCATCGATTTTGAGATTGACCGAAGCGGCTTCAGATATGAGACGGAATCCGAGATAATAAGTTCCGTCGGTAGCGACTGTCACCGGTACTGCGATTTTAGAGAAGTTTTCGGTCAGATTATCGGTTGTACTCAGTTTTCCTGCCTTGAGAATATCGGCGTCGCGTGTATCAGCAAAGCAAAGATCGACTGCCGCATTGGAGGTTTTACTGGCTGCGTAAAATTGGATCAGGTATTTACCTGCACTCAATTCGAGACATCCGGAGACGAGCATCTCGTCGGTAGAGGGGCGCAACACTCCTGTATAAGAGGCGCAGTAACTTTCGTCCACTCCTCCCTTTACCGGGAATACCCAAGAGGAACCATCTTGATTTAAGTCGAATTTGGTCCAGTCACGGTATTCGGCTAATTTCTCGAAACCACAAGCATAAGGCAACAGGGATGCTTTCATACAGCGTACCGTAACTTCAGGCGCCGCGTTATTATCGGGCATCGAATCGCCTTCTTTGTCAATCCAGCTGTTGAGCGTATGCTCGGCATAATCGGAGATGTCGGCCATCGTGGCAAAGGTATGCACATAGGTTTCACCACTCGGCACATTACACGTTACTTCCTCCGTTACGACGGCTTGCGTATCCAATTGATAATTCGCCGTAAACGACGTGAGCGATTCCGTACCCAAGTTCACCACCTGCAACTTGACCGGACACATTTCCATTCCGCAATCAGGCGCGGGAACGATGGTGGCAAGCGCGCTGACATCTGCTCCCGACGCTTTTACGATACTAAACTCATCGATGTTGATGTATTCCATACGGGCGTCACTGTAAGCATAAAAACCAACATGATAGTTTCCGCTCGTTTCAATACGGAACATGATATCCACCAACTGATAGGCTTCGTTTTTAAATTCGCCCAAATCGATCAATGTGGTGGTCATCGCTTCCGGAATCGCTACATCACCCAACATTACTTTCATTTTTTCGGGATATTGAATTTTGGAAGCCCGATATCGAAAACGCAGGTTATAGGTAGCTCCCGCTTCGAGTTCGATACAACGGCTGAAAGCCCAGTCGTCCGCCCTGTTCACATCGCTATAACGATAGCAAAGACTAGCGGCGCCCGCATAATTGCGCGAGCCTTGTACGCTCCAGGTAGCACCGTCTTTGTTTGAATCCAGAATAATCCAGTCGGCATTATCGTCGGTAGTTTCAAAGCCGGTCAGATAAGGGGGCCGAACAGTACGCGATTTCCGAAAAACAACCGCCGGGCTCACGTCGTTGGCTGAATTGCCATCGCCTGCTAGGGCAGCCGATGCGGTAAACGTATAATTTCCGTAATTCAACAACGATATTTTCTTATTGAATGTATAAGTAAGGGTCTGGTTCAGGCCGAGCGGACCGGCCAGGATTTCGGTTGCCTTTACCACTCCATTGACAGAATAAGAGAGCGGTATGTTTGACAAAATGGTTCCGCCGTTGTTGCGAATCCGCACACTTACCGTACCCTCTGAAACCTCACAGCCACCAAACGGAGGGATTACTTCTTCGATAGCGAGATCCGGCACCGCGTTTTCAACATATACCTTATCTACATAAAGATGATAGCCGCTTTTACGACTACAGGCATAAAAGCCGATATACCGTTTGCCGGGCTGGTCGATATATACCAGATTGTCCGATATTTTATAATCGGTATTGATAATATTGTCGAGGTCGATAATGAGCCGAGTCAGCTCATTCGGATTCTGGCTTGCCCCCATAAACACTTTAAGATGTTCGCCGAAGCGCGCGTTCTGCGATTTGTAGGCAAATCCCACCTTGTAATAACCGGCAGCCGGAAAATCGATCGGTTCCGAAATAAGCCAGTCGTCACCCGGATTATCGTCGTGATAAGAGTAACGGTAAGATTTAGAGCCGTCGTACGCCCCCATTCCCCAGCGATTCCAGGTATTATCGTCGCCATTCATATCGATGATCTTCCATCCGGAAATATCTTCGTTATCTTCGAAACTCATAGAGTACGGAATATCACCAAACTCAAGATGCTCGGTTACAGCCTCGAAGGCATTGTTTCCCGGATTTTGATCGCCCTCTGCTATCAAGTTGAAACGGATCGTATAGATACCGTAAGCGCCAAGGTCCGCCTTGCGTCCGAATTCATGATAATAAGTTTCCATCGACGCAAGCGGTTGCTCAACAACTTCCGTAAACCATGCGCCGCCATTCACCTGATAAGCTACCGTAAATCGGGATATCGGATCCCAACCTTGATTTTGCACATAGATGCCGATGGTTTCTTCATTGCCCATTTGGGATGAACGAACAGGAATATTGACTTCGGTAACGGCCATATCGGCCTTTACCACCGGATTGAATAGCATCCTCAAAGCGAGTGCGCCCCAATTGCCCGGATCCAGCAGGGTAGCTTTCTTATTTTCGATCAACCAGAAGCTTTTTTCGCTTTGATCGTCAATGGTGGCAAGAAGCGGTTCTTCCGACAATTGCTCGATAGCCAAAAAATAGGTACCCTCCGTAAGTTCGGTCAGAGGTACAACAAACGATCCGACCCCTTCGCGCATATCCATTTTCCGGATTGCGCGGGTAGTAAACAGCTTTTCGCCCAACTGATAATCATCCCCGTCAACCGTAGCCCGATATAAGGTGATATTAAACAAAAGTTCCTTGTCGAAAGAGCCGAATCCCACTTCTACATGCGTAAGGGTATCTGTGTGACTAATGCGGAATGCATTTCCAAAAGCGATCGGCAACAAATTGCCCACTGCCGCTGTGGTACGTCCATTGTCGTAAGCATAACGCACCGGGTCGGTAGTAAGGGTGAAATCGAGCACCACTTGAGAGGGCGGCAATTCGTCTGCTACACGCTCTAACCGGACAATATGTTCGGCTTTTACCTTGGCGGGTGTCCAGGGAGCAGTAGTCAATACCGACGATATCCCTTGGGGAGCCAGCGTTGCTATCGATGCCGACGGGTAAGACACACCGTCTACCGTCAGCTCTATTCCGGCATTCGAGAGTGGCTGCAATCCGTCGTTCACGATTTTCGCACTCACCTGATAGGCCGACAGTTGGCTGAAAGGGATGGTATGATAAGTCAAAGGATTCGAAATTTCAGTCAGATAACTCGAATAATCTCCCTTTTTCCTTGCGGGTGCATCAATATCGTCGAGTTTGATCATTACCTGATCACTCGATCCGGTATGAACAAAGGCAATATATACGTCTTTACCGGCAAAGCGATCCAACGAAATACTCCGATAATGATACAACGAATCGGTAAGTGTTTCAGTGAACAGTATTTTATCGAAATCGGCAAATTCATTTCCGGTTTCAGAAATTTGGACGTAATATTTTTCAGCGCAGTAAGTGGGATCGTCGGCAGCAACATACCAGGTTAGGCTATCATTCGTGCCGACTGTGAGTTGAGGAGTGATGAGATAATTGTTGGGATAAAGCGTATTCCCGTTCCACGATAAAGAGTAAATGCATTTGGAACCACTGTGGGGTGCGAAAAGGTTTGTTACCACCCATTTGTTCCCGTCTTTGTCTTTGTCAATTTGGGTCCAGCCTTCAGGAAAACCATTTTCGAACCCTTCTTTTAAACGATTTCCGTTGAACGAAGCAGTTGTGCTTCTCTCCGGCCCTTCCGGATTTTGCTGAATGCGATCTAATGTCTTTACGGGCAGCTCTTTCCGCCTCACATGTTCATCTTTATTATTTGGAGCTGCTACCATATAACCAACCATAAGACCTGATAAAACAAAACTTAATGTTTTTTTCATATGTGATCGTTATTAATGATAAACAGATAAACAAATGTAATAAATTACCTATATTTTATATCATATTATTATAATAATAAATAAAAAAATAACAACGATCAATATAACATCACGTTTTAGTTACAGATGCTTTATTGAGAGGTGCTATTTTCCAGAATCGCAAACAAAGACAAATATCAGAAGTCATCCCCCTGTTCTCCGGCACTACTGAGTTCAAGTATTTCGGTCGTAATCATCTGCTGACGCTGCCTGTTGAGCATCAGTTGCAATTCGTCCGATAACTTAGAGGCATTTTCGGATGCCATCTGCATGGCTACTGTACGCGCACCCTGCTCCGACGAGAAAGAGTCAAGTATCGTTGCATAGATCTGCGAGCGCAATACTTTCGGCAACAAGCTTCTCATCAATTCAGGAGCCGGAGGCTCAAGCAAATACAGATGCAGATAAGAGGTTTCCTTTCTTTTTATTTTTTCGAACTCGATCGGCAAAAAATCATTTACCTGCAATTCATGCACCATTGGGTTTTTATAATGAAAATAAATCAGCACCACTTTGTCAGTACGCCGATGACGGTATGAGTCGATCAGGTGATCCGCAAATTCACGCGCTTCTCCATATTGCGGCGCCACCACAAGGCGGTCCCACGATTCGGTTTCCCCCTTAAATTTCATATTTTTCACCGCCTGCGATACCTTCTTACCCACCGTAACGATGCGCAACTCCTGATCTTTATACTTTTTCATCTGATTGCGCAACGTATCAATGATCGTAGCATTAAAAGCCCCGCAGAATCCCGAATTAGAAGAAAAAGCTACCAATGTCACATGCTTCAGCATTCGTTTTTGCCGAAAAAAGCTTTCATATTCAGCGTCGCTGGCTAAAAAATCATCCAGTATGGACTGAAGTTTTTGCTGGTAAGGTAAAAAATTCTCAACCGCACGGGAGGCCTTCTTTAATTTAGCCGAAGCAACCATTTGCATCGCCGTGGTAATTTTTCCGGCAGATCTTACCGACGACAACCGTTCTTTTAACTCTCTGATTCCAGCCATTTTCAGGATGTTTTTTGATAGGATTCACTTACTTCTTTTGCTACCCGGGTCATAATCACCCGCATATCATCAGTCAGTACACCTTTTTTCAGAAGATCAAGTACATCTTCCTGATGTTTCAGGATAAGCAAATCCAGATAGCGTTTCTCAAAATTCTGCACCTCACTCAAAGGTATATCCTTCAGCAGGTCATTTACTCCGGCAAACAAAATGGCAATCTCGTTTTCAACCGACATCGTTTGGTATTGAGGCTGTATCAGCAAGCGCGTATTTCGTTTCCCTTTTTCAAGGGTACGCATCGTCACCGCATCCAGATCGGAACCGAATTTCGTAAACGCCTCCAGTTCGTGATACTGTGCCAACTCGATCTTCATGGTTCCCGCCACCTGTTTCATCGCTTTGATCTGGGCATTTCCTCCCACACGCGACACGGATAACCCTACATCCACCGCCGGACGAATACCGGCGTTAAACAAGCCCAGATCGAGGAAGATCTGGCCGTCCGTAATAGAAATCACATTTGTAGGAATATATGCCGATACGTCTCCCGCCTGCGTTTCGATGATAGGAAGCGCCGTCAGCGACCCGTTCCCTTTTACCAGCGGAGCAATAGATTCGGGCAAGTCGTTCATTTGCCTGGCCATCTCATCATTTGCGATGATACGGCCGGCACGTTCCAGCAATCGGGAATGGAGATAGAAAATATCTCCCGGATACGCTTCGCGTCCCGAAGGGCGACGTAAAATCAGGGAAATCTCACGGTAAGCCACCGCCTGTTTCGACAAATCGTCATATACAATCAGCGCGTCCCTACCCGTATCCCTGAAATATTCGCCGATCGCCACACCCGCAAAAGGAGCATAATAACGCATCGCAGCCGTATCGGCCGCCCCTGCGCATACGATTATCGTATAAGGCAATGCGCCCCGATCTCTTAATAACTGCACCAGATTGGCCACCGAAGAGTCTTTCTGACCGATCGCCACATAGATACAATACACCGGTTTATCCCGCCATACCCGGAGCTGATTCAAAATAGCCGTTACGGCGATAGAGGTTTTCCCGGTCTGCCGGTCGCCCACGATCAACTCGCGCTGTCCTTTTCCGATCGGCACCATCGCGTCGATTGATTTCATTCCGGTCTGCAACGGTTCATTTACAGGTTGTCTGAAAATCACCCCCGGTGCTTTTCGCTCCAAAGGCATCCGGTACATTTTGCCGGAAGGCACCTCCAAACCGTCCAGCGGTTGTCCCAACGGATTGATCACACGTCCCAGCAAACTTTCGCCCACCTCGATCGAAACAATCTGATGCGTTCGTTTTACGATATCACCCTCTTTTATCCGATTCGTAGGTCCGAATAATACCGCTCCCACATTATCCTGCTCCAGGTTCATCACGACTGCCTGATCGCCATTTTCAAACTCAAGCATCTCATTTGCCCCTACATTGGATAATCCGAAAATACGCACCACTCCGTCACTGACCTGAAGCACGACTCCGGTTTCTTCATATTGTGCTTTTATATTGAGTCCCTCTAACTCCTCCCGAAGCAGATCAGACACTTCACTGACATTGATTCCACTCATTGTAATAGATTCATTTTGATATAATCCAATTCCCTTCGCACCGACGCATCAATGCGCAAGTCTTCGACCTGCATGATAAATCCTCCGATCATATCCGGATTATAGGACCTGGAAAACTCTACTTTTTTTGTGCCCACCGCTTTTTGCACCAATTCCTCCAATTGTTTGCTCAATTCCGTTCCCACCTCGCCAACCGTGATTAAATCAGCGCGTACGATATTGTGACGGGCATTCCATAATTCAACATACGCCCGCGCCATCCGTCCCAACAAGAACAGCCGATGGTGGTGAGCAACCAATGTAAAAAAACGGGTAATCACATCCTGTCTTTTACCGGAACCTACCGCATTGAGCAATAAATTCATTTTCACCGTATCCGGCAAGGGAGATTCCAAAGCCTTTTTAAGTTCCGGCACCTGATGCCAGACAGCAGCAAGCAACTTCATCTCCTGTGCAATCGCCCGATCCTGCTTTTCTTTTTCAGCAAATTCATACAAGGCCCTGGCATACCGCTGAGCGAGCAAACTACTGTCCATACTTCTTAATTTTTAGTCATCAATTCATCCAGCATTTTCTCGATCAAATCTTCCCGTGTCTTTTTGTTTTCAAGATCCTGTCGCAGAATCTTTTCCGACACCTTGACCGACAAATCAACCACTTCCTTCCGAATCTCCTTCATGGCTGCCAACCGGGCCTGAGCTATCGCCTGATTGGTCTGCTCCATCATCACCTGCTTTTCATGCGAAGCTTCCTGTCGTGCCTCTTCGATCAGCCTGCTCTTCAGAAGCTCGGTTTCATTCAATATGCGAATCTGTTCGGAGTGAGCATGCTCCAAAATCTCATGCTCTTTTTTTTCACTTTCTTCCAGGCGACGGGTCGCTTCTTTGGCATCTTCCACCCCTTTTGCAATAAACTCGGAGCGCTGCTCCACTGCATTCAGAATAGAAGGCCAGATAAACTTACCCAATAACGCCACAACGATCAGGAAAGCGAATAACATCCACAGAATCAATCCCGGTTCAGGTGTAAACAATGACATTGTAATTAATTTATAAGAAAATAGCTAATAGACATACGATTACAGCAAAAAGGGCTACACCTTCAATCAAGGCCGCAATCACAATCATGTTATTACGTATCTCATTGGCTGACTCGGGCTGACGGGCAATCGCTTCCATTGCCGATCCGCCGATACGGCCAATTCCTATTCCGGCTCCGATAGCAGCCAGCCCGGCTCCGATACATGCTCCCACTTTTCCAAGAGCAGCGCCGGCAAGAACATCTAACAAAATCATTAACAACATACTTCGTGTTTTTAATCGGTTTATTATGAATTAGCTGTGTTCTACTTTTGTCAATCCGATAAAAAGCGAACTCAGCATAAAGAATACATAGGCCTGAATAAAGCAAACCAACACCTCTATCATCAACATGAATACAGAGAAGAGCACCACCAATACGCTCACCCCCGTGGCGATACCAATTCCGATCGGAGCGAAAATAAAGATCAGGCTGGTCAGCACGATCGTTATGACGTGACCTCCAAAAAGATTGGCAAACATACGCACCATCAATGCCATCGGCTTGGTAAAGATGCCGAACACCTCGACCACCGTCATCAACGGAATCGGCGTGTTCAACCAGATCGGCACATCCGGCAGAAATATTTCGTGCCAGTAACGGCGTGAAGCACCTATAACGGTCAATACCAACGTACAACTGGCAAGTACCAGACAAACCGATACGTTACCCGACAAATTGACGCCTCCCGGAAAAACCACGATCAGCCCCAACAGATTGATCGTCAGAATAAAAAAGAAAAGTGTCAGCAAGTAAGGGGTGTATTCGCGGGCATGGCGCCCCAGACAAGGCTTTATCACCTCCTTCACCAACATTTCGATCAACATCTCGAGCGCACCGAGTAATCTTTTCGGCATTCGCAACGGATTGCGCTTATAGAAACGGCTTAAACTGAATAATAAAAAAAACAAGATCGCGCCCGCGACAAATAACGCCGCCGCATTGCGCGTAAATGAAAAATCAAGCGGACGCACCCACTTGCCGTCAATATCTTGAGTGACCACTTTTCCGGCGTATGCCCCTTCTTGGGCAATCCGATACCCCCGGTAAGTTGCTCCGTCTGCTAATCGCGCGGAAGAGAAAACACTCCATTCCCGATTCTCTCGATTACGTACAATCACCGGCAATGGCAATGTGAGCGCCTTAACATGAATCCCCAAAAGGGGCCATGAATAACTATCGCCCGTATGTTCCTCTATCAGTTCCAACGGATTCACCTGCTTAATATCCGCATCCATACGTTCTACCGTCTGATCTGGGCCTGCAAATCCGTAAGACACATGCCCGAACAGCAATAAAATGGTAAACAATATGTAGCTATACTGTTTCATACTTCCTCTCTTTTAAGACTACGGGCAAACCGTAGGAACAAGCTCGTATCCACTATCAGCGTAACCAAAAACAGTAATCCTACGGTGATACAAGAGTTCACCATCGCATCGGGATAAAGAATGGCCAACAACAACAAAAGAGCTACCGATAAAAAGAATTTTATTGCTTTCCCGATTGCAAACCAAGAGAAAAAATTAACCGGTCTTTTATTTCGTGCCTGATGAAGCAATGTCGCATAAATGAATGTGATTGCAGAAAAAAACAAAACGATCCACCAAAACCCCTCATAAAGAATCGGTTCTGCAAATACATACAGAATCAGCCAATTCAATATTGCCACCAATAAAACCGGTATTTCGTATATTTTCCAGATCTGCATCATAATTTCTTTAATCAATACAAACTAAAACCTCATCATCGGCGACTTCGGCAAAACCCGATCCGATCTCCTTTCGCGCCTCCTGTCCGTCGTGCGTGTATACCAGCGTACCACTGCGCAACGCGGAAATAAGTGGCGCATGCCCCTCCAAAATTGTAAAAGGGCCCATCTCACCGGGAAGCTCAATCATCTCCGCATCTGTTTCCAATAAAACCCCGGTGGGAGAAATAACTTTCAAATGCAACGGTTCCATTCTAATTATTTATTATCGGATACATTCGTATTATCCGCCATCAGTTTCTGACCTTTATCAATCGCCTGTTCGATGGTTCCCACATTAAAGAAAGCCTGTTCGGGATATTCATCCAGCTTTCCGTCGAGAATCATCTTAAAGCCTTTTACCGTATCGGCAATCGGCACCATTACCCCTTTCACCCCGGTATATTGCTCAGCCACGTGAAATGGTTGGGATAAGAAGCGCTGCACCTTACGCGCGCGGTTTACCACCAACCGGTCTTCCTCCGACAGCTCGTCCATACCCAGAATGGCAATGATATCCTGCAACTCCTTATAGCGTTGCAAAAGTGCTTTTACCGCCAGCGCCACCTGATAATGCTCCTCACCCACGACCCTCGGATCCAATATACGCGAAGTAGATTCCAACGGATCTACCGCCGGATAAATCCCGAGGCTCGATATCTTACGGCTCAATACCGTGGTTGCATCCAAAAAGCTGAAGGTAGTGGCCGGAGCCGGGTCGGTCAAGTCGTCGGCCGGCACATATACCGCCTGAACCGAAGTGATCGCGCCCGTTTTCGTCGAGGTGATGCGCTCTTGCAGCATCCCCATCTCCGAAGCCAGCGTAGGTTGATATCCCACCGCCGAAGGCATACGCCCCAACAGCGCCGATATTTCTGAACCCGCCTGTATAAAGCGGAATATATTATCCATAAAAAACAGTACGTCGCCCCCTGCAAGATTACTGTCGCGGAAACTTTCCGCTTCGGTCAATCCCGAAAAAGCAACCCTTGCACGGGCACCCGGAGGCTCATTCATCTGCCCGAAAACCAGAGTAGCCTGCGAATTCATCAACTCTTTCTGATCGATCAGCGACAAATCCCATTCGCCCTGCGCCATCTTTTCAGCAAACTTCTCGCCGTAGCGTATTACCCCCGATTCTATCATTTCGCGCAACAGGTCGTTACCCTCTCTGGTTCGCTCGCCCACACCGGCAAAAACAGAATAGCCGTCGTGCCCTTTCGCCACGTTATGGATCAACTCCATAATCAATACGGTTTTCCCGACGCCCGCGCCGCCGAAGAGTCCGATTTTTCCGCCGCGCACATAAGGCTCGAGCAAATCGATCACCTTAATCCCGGTAGCAAGCACCTCCTGCGAAACCGAAAGCTCGTCGAAAGCGGGCGGAAGCCGGTGAATCGGCATACTGCCCCGTTTGTCGAGCGCCCACAAACCGTCGATCGGATCGCCGGTTACATTCATCAGGCGCCCTTTCACCTGCTCGCCCACAGGCATCTGAATCGGATGCTCCAGATTGATTACCTGCATTCCGCGGCTCAACCCATCGGTCGAATCCATCGAGATACAGCGTACCGTATCCTCTCCCAGATGTTGCTCTACCTCAATGATCAAGTCATTTCCCTCTTTTCGGGGGATGCGGAGAGCCCCATAAATAGGGGGTAAATCTATCGGTTGATCCGTCTGCTCGAAGCTGACGTCTATCACCGGCCCTATCACCTGTATGATTGTTCCTGTTTGATTCATAAAAGGTCAATTCACTTCTTTTTGCATTAAAACAACAATCAAGAGATAAGGTTTAATGTGAAAGCTTATAAAAATCGGATGTAAAAGAAAAGGAGGAGCAGAAAGAAAAATTCAAGAATGAATAAAGTAGCGGCGATGCGCGTACGTTGTTGTATTTTCACCAACACATAATAAGACTGAAATATAAGCGAAAGCAAAAACCAGGCAAGATAGTTACGCCCGGGTACCCGCACGGTTTGCCAGCTCCACATGTCCATCCACGGAGCTACCCGCTCTAAAACAAAATCGACTGTAAGCATCAGAAATGCGCCTGTTATGATGCGAAAGATGGTTCCGATATAACGTGTCTCCGAAAAACCCAGAGATGAACTTAACCGATTGCTTACCGCGGCCGCCCCTAATGCCAGCAATACCCAATTTACACCTATCAACAACGGTGTGTGAGCGATTTTCACACCCAATGTGTTTCCGTATCGGTAATGACCGAATAAGACTCCGGTATTCACTCCGATTACCTCTACAAAGAAAGAGAGAATATAAACGACGCCGATAAACAATAAAAAATATCCCACTCCCCTTTTTCGGTTCGCAGTCAGCTCGTACATAAGGATAAGCAGAAACGACAATAAAAGAGTATAGGGTGTAAGCAGGCGGAAGAGTGGTTGCGTAACAGGTAGTGCAAATCCGATTAAGCCCACTATAAAAAAACGGATCAGAAAAAGACGTATCTCTTTTTCCGAAGGCAAATGAATCTGGGCGATTAAACGGGATATCTGCATACGATTTTTGTGTGTTTTCTTTATAGAAACAATCCGAGGCTCCGTTTTGTTTGCCCCTTGTTCTTCCGGCTTTTGACGACTGTATCCCACCCCGTACGTGGGCGCGTACGGGGTGGGACGAGCCCACGTACGGAGCGGGACGAGCGCTCGTCCCGGTCGGGACGCGCCCACGAATCGACAGAGGTAGAATAACCGATGGGCGTCGGCATACGCACCAACAGCTCGAGAGTCAGGCCTATATGAAGCAAAGTGCAGTTAAATATCTATTTTATAAAAATAAAAACATCTGTTTACTATCCGGATAGTCGATTATTTGGAAATATGGCGTAAATTTGCTGACATTCTTAGAAAAAGAAATATTCATTCATTTATATCCTAAAACTATTAATTATCGAAATGGGAAAAGTTTTGATTATTGGTGCCGGTGGTGTAGGAACAGTGGTTGCCCACAAAGTTGCTCAGAATCCGGATGTTTTTACTGAAATTGTGTTGGCAAGCCGCACGAAATCGAAGTGCGACGCTATTGCTAAGGCAATCGGCGGAGATCGTATCAAAACCGCACAGGTGGACGCTGACAACGTGCAGGAACTGATTGCTCTTTTCAATACACATAAACCGGATATCGTTATCAACGTTGCCCTTCCGTATCAGGACCTGACGATCATGGATGCCTGTTTGGCTGCAGGTGTGAACTACCTTGACACGGCTAATTACGAACCGCTTGAAGAAGCGAAATTCGAATACAGCTGGCAGTGGGCATACAAACAGCGTTTTGAGGAAGCCGGCCTGACTGCAATCCTGGGTTGTGGTTTCGATCCGGGCGTATCGGGTGTGTTTACGGCTTATGCTGCAAAACATTACTTCAATGAAATGGAGTATCTTGATATCGTAGACTGTAATGCAGGGGATCACGGTAAAGCTTTTGCCACAAACTTCAATCCTGAAATCAATATCCGCGAGGTTACTCAGAAAGGTAAATATTGGGAAAACGGAGAATGGGTGGAAACTGAACCACACGAAATTCACCAGCCGATCACTTATCCGAACATCGGTCCGAAAGAATCGTATGTTCTTTATCATGAAGAGTTGGAATCGTTGGTTAAAAACTTCCCTACGATCAAACGTGCTCGTTTCTGGATGACATTCGGTCAGGAATACCTAACTCACCTTCGCGTAATTCAGAATATCGGTATGGCGCGCATCGACCCTATTATGTATAATGGCGTTGAAATCGTTCCGATCCAGTTCTTGAAAGCGGTTCTTCCGAATCCGGGTGAACTTGGTGAAAACTACTCGGGAGAAACTTCGATCGGTTGCCGTATCAAAGGGCTTGACAAAGAGGGTAAAGAAGCGACTTACTACGTTTACAATAACTGTAGCCACGAAGCAGCTTACAAAGAAACAGGCGCTCAGGGCGTAAGCTATACAACAGGTGTACCGGCTATGATCGGTGCGATGATGTTCCTTACAGGCGAATGGGTTCGTCCGGGAGTATGGAACGTAGAAGAGTTCAATCCGGATCCGTTCATGGATCAGTTGAACAAACAAGGATTGCCTTGGCATGAAATCTTCAACGAAGATCTTGAAGTATAATGCTTTTTTCCTAAAAAAGACACCATAAAAAAGAGGGTCAGGTTAAATGAAATTCATTTACCTGACCCTTTTCTATTATTTGCGGAGCTTTATAATCCGGCCTGTTTTTTGGCCCATTCCAACCGGCGTGCATCCGGCAGATGCTTCACTTCGAAATTCTCAAAGATGGCTTCGAAACCTTTACCGTCGGGCGAAGCGGCCATCAACCCTACCATTACCGGACAATTATCCTGCAACCAGCAAGTGCGCAGCATCGTCCACTTCTCATTATCGAAAGAATAAAACACCTCAACCGCATCCAATCGTCTTACCGCTTTAATCCAGAGCGAACGGGGCGCCTTATCCAACTCAACCACACTCCAGTCGCTCGTTTTATGGGTAACAACGGTACTTACGTTTTGCTTTCCATTCACAAACTCCACTCCCGTCTTTATCCAATTCTCATGATCGATACGGAGCATCAGCCCCATCTGGTCGAACATCGTTTCATAATTGCCCGTAATCTTAACCTTTGCCTCGAATTCGCCTCCATACAGTGCGTAATAGAAGGGTGCATCGTCTACCGTAAATCCATAATGCGAAACCCGCCAGTAATCGGTCTGGGCCGGTACCTGCATAATAAAAGTGTGTGGATCCTTTATATTCCACGAAGCAGGTTCGTTAAACCAGTTCATTTTACTCAACGACTGCGCCTGCGCTCCGACAGCTCCGCTCAATAACACCGAAGCGATTACATTTCTTAAAACTTTATTCATTGTTGGGGTTCTATTTAATTTAGAATTATTTTTGGACAAAATAAGAGATTTGAATCAGTTAAAACAATGGTGAAAAATAACCATATTACATCAAAACGAGAAGATATCATCGAAGAGTTGGAGTCGGGATTCTCCGCACAGCCTTTTGCGTCGGCGACAACCGAAGATAAAGCCATTGAAGAGGCACTGCAAATATTGAAAGCATACGTACAGATTGAACATTCGGTGGGTGTGCTGTCTGATCTGGCCGCAAATAAAAGCTACATCTGTTCGGGCGCTTTCGGGCAGTTTATCGGCTTGGAGAATACAAACGATATCGTGCAGATCGATTCAATATGGGAAGAGGATATTTATAACAGAATTCATCCCGACGATCTTTTCGAGCGCCATTTGCTTGAACTCAAGTTCTTTCATTTTTTACGGAGTCTCCCAACCGAAGCGCGTTCCAAATACAGTACGTCGAGCCGGATACGCATGATTACCCCTGAGCAAACGTATCAATACATTAAGCACCGCACGCTGTTTTTACGAAGCACTTGTCAGGGCAGTTTATGGTTAGCGCTGTGTCTTTATAATTTTTCAGACCATCCGGCCCCTCTTCAAGGCATAGATGGGAAAATAATTAATAACGAAACCGGTGAGTCGATCCCATTAAAAATTTACGATACCTGCGTTGATATTTTGACACCTCGCGAAAAAGAGATTTTATTTTGGGTAGGCCGGGGATTGTTAAGTAAAGAAATTTCTCAGAAATTAAATATAAGCCTCAATACCGTAAACCGGCATCGACAGAATATTATGGCAAAATTGGGCGTAAAGAATTCTACCGAAGCCGTAAAAATGGCATTAGCAATGAATCTGATCGAGTAGTTTTTGCTATCGTTTATAACCCTTTGGTCTCTTTCCCCGTAGGAGGGCGCAATGAGCTTTTCTTTGTTTTTAAAGGTAAGTTTTCTAAATCGGCATACACCTCGCGGAAATTGTTTTCGATCGGATGCAGGTCGATTCCCTGCATGGCCAGATCATGAAAAACTTCGGCCAGCGCCCGATCGTATTTGTTTTTATGGCGGGTATTGATGTTTTTCCAGTTAATATCCTTAAACAAGGCTACAATATCAGGATTAAGAGGCAATTTGCCCTGCAATAATAAAACAGCAATCATCGGATACCCAACCGCTCCCTGCCAATAAGAGGAGTTGTCATTCGACGTATATACACTGTCCTTCCAGGTTACGGTATAAGCTTTGGTACGATCGGACGAAAATACATGCGCCATTTCATTGGCCGCGTCCATCTCTATCCGATTGTCTGCTATGGCACTATAGGCTTCCGGTATCTTCTCAATAGGGGGCATCTTTTTCATGTGTATTCTGCTAAAAATAGTTATTTTAGCAGAATAACATCTCCTCTTTATAAATTGTTCTGAATCATAACCGAATCGCAAATCTCTTCAATCGTTCATTCACCATATGATCCGGAATAATGTCACGAAGCGTATCCGCTATAATATTGAGCATTCGCTCACGCACATAGTCTTTTCGTATCATCAACACAATCTCCCTAAAAGGTTCCGGATTTACCAGTCTGCGAATCTGTTTTTGCTGGCATTTACGCAAAAGCTGTACATGAAATTCCGGTATGATAGTATATCCTCCGTTTTCATCTACAATTTTGACTAACGTTTCAATACTCCCGGCTTCATAGATTGCCGCATAATCCGACTTTTTTTCACAAAAATTCAGCACTTGGTTCCGCAGGCAATGCCCTTCCTGCAAAACCCATAAATGATCGGATGGCAACTGGTCTATGTTAATCTCGGCTTGTGCCGACAATGCCTCATTCATAGAAACATAAGCCAGTAGTTTTTCGCGGTACAATGGTATTTCAAGCATATCGGCACGTATGGCCGGAGCCGTAAGAATAGCCATATCGAGTTCCGCCCGTTCCAATCGCTCCATAAGCGACGTAGAGTGAGCCTCTATTACCCGTAACTGGATATCGGGATGCTTCTGATATAATTTTTTAAAAAAGCGCGGTAAAATATAAGGTGCTATTGTTGGTATGATTCCCAGTTTTATTTCTCCTTTTTCCAAATGATGTTCTGACAGCGCCATCTCTTTTAATTGTGAAGCATGATATAGCACCACTTTTGCCTGACGAATAATTTCTTCGCCAGAGAGCGTTGGTTTTACCGGATGGGTGTTTCGGTCAAAAAGCAACATATCGAGTTCTGCTTCTAATTTCTGAATCATGGAACTTAAGGTAGATTGTGTTACGCCACATGATTCGGCAGCTCTGGCAAAATGGCGGTATTGATCAACTGCCACAATATATTCCATTTGTTGTAATGTCATATCTAATCGGTTTTATCAATATAAAGATCGACAAAATCTGTTTGATTGATCTTTACGGAAGGGATAAATTTGTAACAAATCAAAAAACAGATATTCTTCACACAACCACGACAGCAATTACAAACATATATCCTATTAATAAACAAGCCTATAGACGACGTTTATTATTAAACTTAATATTATAAAACTATGAAATTAGCAGTACCAAGCAAAGACGGACAGGTAGACAGTCATTTTGGCCATTGTGATTATTTTACGATTTACACAATTAAAAAGGGCAATATTTACGATACAGAAAGACTCGATTCGCCTCAAGGATGCGGATGTAAATCGGGCGTAGCTGCCGTTCTACAAGAAAAAGGAGTTACACAAATGCTTGCTGGAAATATGGGAGACGGGGCATATAACGTATTAGCGAGACATCAGATCTCGGTAATCAGGGGATGCAGTGGCCCGACAGAAGAGTTAGTCAAGGCTTTTTTACAAGGAACATTAAAAGACTCGGCACTAAGTTGCGCCCAACACCACGAACATCATGAATGTCAGAATCATGAAAAATAAACGGTATTAAAAAATGAAGAGGGATTCTTTAATTAAGAGTCCCTCTTCATTGTATTATCATAACCGGATCGCAAATTTCTTCAGCCGCGCGTCAAGCATCTCTTCGGGGAT
>JAVVPN010000025.1:0-38594 GCA_036655755.1 Bacteroidales bacterium
GGTGATAACGATGTTGTCGTCGCTTCAATCTGTTATTTTGGCATTTGACAATATTGTAAATAAAAGTGGCATAGACGATGGCATATTTGCAGCAGTTTTAAAGATAATTGGCATTGGCTATTTGACAGAATATTCCGCATCTATAGCAACAGACGCAGGCTGTCCGTCGATTGCACAGAAACTGCAATTTGGTGGAAAACTTGTCATATTTATGATGAGCATATCAATTGTCACTGCGCTTATTGATGTAATTTCCGCATTGGTGAAATTATGATTGCGCACACAAAAACCTTTAAATGCAGTAGTGGTTGCAGCTCAAGCAAATTTTTGCCAGCGTCTTTTTTGACATTTGAAAAAAGGAGAGTATCTAAGTCAGTCAAAATATTTTTTGCGCTGTCGGCGGTTGTCGTCCTGCTATTTTGTGTAGCTGCGATTTTTGGAAACGAGATTGCGTTTGCGTCAACCGAGGCGGACAAAAACATTGAGGCGGAACTGAAAAGCGCAGTTGACGACATAATCTCGCGGCTTGATACCGATGCGTTTGACAGTTTTTTGAAGTCGCTAAATGAGGAACAGAAGTCCACGCTTTCATTTGACAGCATAAAAGATATGCTTAAAAGTTTGACAGCTGGCGCAAGCGGAAACTTTTTTCAAAACTTTTTAGAATTTTTGTCCTCGTCCGTAGGCAAGTACTTCGCAGGCTTTTTGCCAAGCTTTATAACGATAATTGTCATTTGCCTCCTCAAAAATATGTTGTCGGGTATGACAAGCAATTTCCTCAACAATTCAACAACGGAAGTTGTGCATGTGGTTTGCTATTCCGCAATCATAGTGGTTTTGATGACGGGAGTTGTGACGGTGATAAAGACTGTACTTGCCACGATAGAGCAGATGTCCACATTTTCAATGGCAGTGTTTCCGCCTCTATTGACAATGCTGTCAATGCTCGGTGGCGCGTCGTCAGTTGCAATTTATCAGCCTTTTATGGCAGTGCTTTCAAGTTCAATAATAAAGTTGATTATCTCATTTATTGTCCCTGCGTTTATCGCAACAATCGTGTTTTCCGTTGTCGGCAATATATCAAAAAATGTGAAACTCGATAAGCTTACAAAACTTATAAAGTCGGTGTCAACTTGGGTTCTCGGCATAGTGTTTGGACTATTTGCAACCTTCCTCACAATGCAGGGGATAACCGGCGGAGTTGTTGACAAGTTCGGTTTCAATGCCCTATAAAATGGCTTTATAATTCCTTTTTCAATAGACACCTCGTCACTTAATAGCAACATCATATCATAAAGCTTCCGTTCGGCCTCATACTCTTTTTTATTTTCAGGATTACATTCAATCCACTTTCGAATCATCTCTTCTTCACGAAAAGAAGTTGCTCCTTGAAAAAATCGATACAGAATATTTTTCGTTACCATATATAAACACTATTTACTACTATTTATATAAAGCAATCGAACAATGAAATACCCTAAACCAAAATTGTTTTTTTTTACAATAAAAAAAATATACTACTTTTTGCAAGAGCAAAAACAGCTACCATCAAACAATAAATGCCATTAATCCTGATTATCAAGCACATTAACAACACACATAAATTACATCCATAAAACTGAATTAATAACAGCGAAATGAAACAAATTATTATCAAGCGAAAACCATTGAGAACCTATATAAAAACAATGATTATTTTTTCTTTAAATTAATTTATTTTTATATGTTTGTAACATATGCAATGGCATCTATTTATTCTTTTCGGACGACCTTTTCTTATTCAATGAAAAACTTATCTCTTCACATTTATGCAACAATCTCCGGAATATGCTCTGTTTACTCATATATTTACACACTATAAAAAACGCTTCATTCGATTTGCATATATTTATACACGCAATGAGTTTGACGCAGAAAACATGGTGATGGATGCTCTGGTTTATTATTGGGAACATCGTTTTCAAGTAGAAAAAGACACCAATATTCCTGCCTATATTTTTACAATTATCAAGCATAATTGCCTTAATTACCTTAAACGACTACAAGTTCAGGAATCAGCCCATGAGAAAATTCGTGAGCATGCCTTATGGGAAATAAATATGCGAATTTCTTCACTTGAGAAACATGATCCACACGAACTTTTCAGCAAAGAGGCAAGCGAACTCGTTAATAAAGCTCTTCAAAAATTACCGGAAAAAACACGACGGATTTTTATTTTAAACCGCATGAAAGAGAAAAGTTATTCTGAAATAGCTTTACAAGAGGAAATGTCTGTCAAAAACGTAGAATACCATATTTCTAAAGCACTTAGAAAACTACGTGTCGAATTAAAAGATTATATGCCTATATTTTTCTTATTATAATTATAAAAAAAGGCTCATACAGGATGCTTTCTTAAAATCCTGTATGAGCCGAAATAAGTATTATGAACCCTGATTAAATCAGAATACAATCAATTGCTGTCTGACTTGATTGCCAGTCTTATCTTTCACTATTACCACATATATACCTGCTGACAGGGATGCATTTGTCAGAGAAATCAGATTCTCCCCTTCAACACAACTATATTCATCAACAACCACGATTTTACCATCCATTGTCACAATCTGCATATTGATACCTCCTGCTTTCGGAGAAATAATTCGTACTGCAGCTTCAGCAGAAATTACAGGATTTTTTGGAAAATCAAGTTTCAACCCATCATTGCCAATGATTTGATTAATATCTGTCCCAATGTAATTGAATTCAGAATCCAGAAAATCAGTTCGTTTTTCAACATAATCTTTCAGGAAATTCACCTCAGCATCATACGATCCGCGTGCTGCTAATTCCAAATATACCACCGTATTCAACGTTTTCCATATCGAATAATTCAAAGCCTGTGAGTTATCCAATTGCTGACTGGTTTGCTGAACATAATCAAGCATGAACTCTTTCATTCCGGCACGTCGCAATGCAGTCCAACGCGATTTAACCGCCGCCTGGAAAGTGTTATCATTCCAAAGCTGTTTGACCCATGTTTTAGGTTCATGCGCACTATTTCTCATTAATTTATTTACTGCATCCCCTAAACGGTTATCATTATTAAACGCAATATCGAAATCCCAAAGCGGCCCCACAGTTAAAATACCATCTCTTTTCTTATAAATATAGGTACTCCAGAATGCATCTGAGTTACCAAAAAGTTCACTGGCAATATACCAATCAACACAAGTAGCTTCATCAAGATATTTACGCCATCCTTCACTTGTATTGAAAGAGGGTGAAAACAAAGCATTCTCCATTGACTGAGTATAATTGGTAATATAAGCCATCTGGTCTTTATTGATTTCATCATCTTTCGGATATTTCACCGTAACCTTCATATTTCTGCTTGTCTTAAACCAGGATAGCTCTGTATCAGCAAAACCATCCACCTCAATCAAATAACCGCCATGAATCTCAGGATCAGAAGCAGTTACAGTGGTAGACTGTTTCTCTACATTTACACGATCACTGTCTACTTCTATCTGGTCAGAAACCATATAAGATCCCATATTTACCCCATTTAATACTAAATCGACAAAGGTTACAGATGGTGTAAATTCAAAATTCATTTGTGAACGAGCCGTTTCAAAAGCGAGCGCATTACGCAATAATGTTTTATCTGCATAATTGGCCAGCATTACCCAGTTTTTAGCATTTGCCTTATTATTAAGGAGCTTGATTTTCGATCCGAACTTTAACCGGTAAGGTTTTTTAGCCATTCCCCATGTAGAATTACCGCGGCCTTTTACCTCCAACTCTACTTCTGTAAGATCTACACTTCCGTCACTACTACGCACAGAAAGCAGCGCATTAACATAGGTATCTTTTTGTATCGTACTTTGATTTTCCGTATTGATATAAATAGTCGGAACATCTGTCAGTTGCGCATATTTATCGGCAAAACGAACCCAAAGAGACACAGCTTCTGTCACAGTAAACGAATATTCAGTATTTCCGTTAAGAGCAATTTCCTTATCATTAATTTTAAATTCCGCTACCGAATAATTAACATCCGGTATAAACTTTACGATCAGAGTTTCATTCGAATAAATATCATCTCCAGCCTTTAGTTCTGTATTGTCTTTTTCTCGTATCACCTGAAGCGCACCATTTTCAGGTGTATTAATCTGAATTTGGTATGTCTGTACCTCAGCATCACCATCCGACACATTCAAGTCAAAGTCATATACCATTCCTTCTGAAATTCCACCACAAGCCTTTCCTGAAAGTGAAGATGCATCAACCCAAGCATTTGAATAGATCACACGGATACGATGATTTCCCGTCATACAATCTGCAGGCACATTTATCACATGCTCAATATCAAGCACGTCTACATTACCTCCTACGTTATGCAAACCTTCTCCAGATGTTTTTCCGGCAAGCCGACTAAATTCAGTGTTACTGAATACACCATCCTTATTCCAGTCAATAAACATGAATGCTACAGTATATCGTAAATCCTGGTATACGGTTGATTCCGAATAATTCCCCAACGAATTTGCAATCAGACGAAGATTAACAGCTGTACCTTTCGCAACTGTAGCACTTCCTAAATAATTATACATTATGCCAGGGTCTGATGTTACCGCATAATTTAAATCGGTTGTACCTCCTTGAGTAGTAATTGACTTTACATAACTTTTTCCATTTGGATGTCGTGTTCCGGTAGGAGTACAATATTCAAGGGGACGGTCTTCAAAAGCAGCTTCAATCTGTAAGGCGCTTCTTAAATAAACAGATAATTTATTATTCTGAACCGACTGGATATATTCTGTATTGTTGACTTTCAAAGAGGTCAGCATATAATCTGCAACCGGAGTTGCTTCAATCGAAATCAGTGTTCCTTCCGGCAATTGTGCGCCCGACGTTACTACCTGTTCTCCATTTAAGATTCTGATACTACCGCCATCATAAGAGGTCGTAAATTGAACCTTATGTGAAATATCAGGATTAATACCATTATTTTTATCGCGCGATTCAATACGTAACTTATAATTATAAGTTCCACTACCGGGTATACAATACTTACTTAATGTACCAGGACCACAACTTGCATTACCTAAACCTCGCTGCATGTAATCAAAATGCACAATTGCCTCACTACGAGGAGATAAATTCCATTCATGTCCGGTTCCCGACATAACCAGATCGGTATCCTTGAAATGAAGCGCAGAAAAAGCTACCTGACCTTGCGTAGAGATACGAATACCCGGATTCAGATCACTAAAGAATTCCACACTACGAATATCTTCGCGATTACCCATCGTCTGAGGTTTCACATAGTGTTCTTGCATAGCCGAAACAGTTGTGCTATAGCGTCCTACCATCGAACCTGTTTTACGATCGACATAATTTTCGTATGGGCCACGACCCACATATTCTACTTTTTCCAAACCAGGCACCAATGCAAAAGAGAGTCCCATACGGCGTAAATCGGACGTTTGCGGGTTAAACGTACTATTAATATCAATTGTACCGTCGGCATAAATCGAATAAACCAACTGATACTGACATTTAGAGGTAGCTGTACGAGCGGCCGTCACAGTAATCATCTTTTTATCTTCGCTCAAAGTCCAGTTTATTGAAGCATTAGCAAATGAAGAAGACTGATTATTATATTTATCATTTTCGATATAACGGAATCCGTCAAATACAAATCCGTTACCTTCATGAATCATTTCCTGATTTCCATATTTCAATGATTTCAATACGGTATTCTGACGGTCGAAAGCGATACTGAATGTCGGCCCAGAAATTTGTAATTCATTTGTACTCTCAACGATCGACAATATCCCGGCCATTCCGGCAGTAGTAACAATTGGCAATCCTACAGGCGATGACACCTGGAATTGCTCAGCGGCAATAACATGCCCTTGTTTTGCCCATGCCGTATTTTCATCCAATACAATATAAAGATTAAGCAAATACTCAGAACTGCTCTTTATTTCTGTTTTATAATCAACCGAAACGATTGACTCGGCACCCGGAGCAACCGATGGAGCTTTCTGTGATCCTGACTCAACCACAACGCCATCGCACAATAAATCCCATTTAAGACCAAAGTTATTCAGGTTATTGAAATTATATTTATTACGTATTTTAACCTGTTTAGTAGCTGCATTAAAATCAGAAAACAGAACATGCTGATACACTTTCTTTACTTCAGCCAGTTTCGGAGTTTCAGCACGATCGGCAGTAATAATACCATTACTACAGAAGTTTCCCTGATGCGGGCCGGGGAAGTCATATCCTGTATAAAGACCCTTGATCGTTCCGCTCTTTATTTCAGACGGCTTGTAAATAGCCTGATCAACCCAGTCCCAGATACAACCACCGATAATACGATTACTATTTTCTATCACATCCCAATATTCCTGAAGATTACCAATCGCATTCCCCATAGCGTGAGCATATTCACACACAAAATGAGGGCGTGAATCTGAACTTCTATCCAGATTAGCCAAATCAGATACCGCAGGATACATATTTGAGGTCAAATCAGTGTGATTCCAGCTACCTTGTCCCTCATAATGAATAATACGATTATCCAGTGTACGAATTGCATTATAAGCATTTGTAAAATTCGGACCGTCCCCACTCTCGTTACCTAATGACCAGAATACAACCGAAGGATGGTTACGATCACGCAATGCCATTCGTGCCGCACGATCAGCAAAAGCTGGCGCCCAACTTGATATATTACTGATACCGGTATTCGCGTGACATTCGATGTCCGCTTCATCCACTGCATATACGCCATAATAATCAAGCATCGCATAAAATTTATCTTGATTCGGATAATGGCTCGTACGTACTGTATTGATATTATTCTGTTTAAAAAGCGTTACATCTCGCAACATACTTTCCACGTCTACAGCTCTTCCTAAAAGCGGATGCGTATCATGACGGTTTACACCTTTAAAGAATACGCGTTGTCCATTGATAAAGACTTTTTTGTCTTTAATTTCGATATGGCGGAATCCGTATTTAGTAGAAAATACCTGCAATTCGTTATTCTGAGCATCCAATAGGCGGAAGTTTACCGAATAAAGATAAGGTGTTTCCGAAGTCCAGTTTTTCAATCCCGACAAATCAGTCGTAAAATCCACCTGTATCTCGTCGCCCGCAGGCAATCCGATTTGCTTTGTAGGAGATTTATATTTTACAGCTCCCGAAGCATCAACCAACTCTACTTCCAATTTCGTAGCAGAGGTAGCCAAACTTCTGTTATTAACCCAAGCCGAAACTTTAAATGCACCGCTTGTATAATCGGAAGACGCGAATTGAGTAGTTATATAATGATCCCGAATAAAGGTTTTCGGAACCGCTGTCAAATAAACATCACGGTATAAACCACTCATACGGAACATATCCTGACATTCAAGATAACTTCCGTCACTCCAACGAAATACCTGAACTGCCACAACATTATTTCCTACCCGTGCGGCAGAAGTTATATCAAAAATATGATCATTATTAGCTCCTTGAGTATAACCAATGAATTTACCGTTGATCCATACATAAGCGGCACTATAGATACCACCGAAATTTAAAAAGATTTGTTTATCACCCCAGCCTTCAGCAATTGTAAAATTACGACGATACGATCCTACCGGATTTACACCATAGCCGGAATAACCACTTCGGCGCCGAATATAAGGAGGTGTGTTGGCATGCGGATACTCTACATTACAATAAAGAGGCTGATCATATCCCTGCATTTCCCAGTTGGAAGGGACCGGTATTGATTCCCATTTTGAAGCATCGAATGATTCTTCAAAAAAAGAGTCAGGACGTTGAGAAGGCTCGTCCACAAAATTAAATGCCCATAAACCATTTAAGGATTGATACAAGTCGGAAGCCGGCGTAGTCCATGGTGTTTGATAGTAGCTGTCCTGCTTCATTTGCTGAGAAGAGGAATAAGGTACATAGGTAGCATGACCTTTCTCTTTATTGATCTCAAAGATCTGCTCATTTTCCCAATAAGCCGGAGGAAGGGCTGCTGTTACACTTTGGGCAGCCAACATCCCTAATGGGCAACATAATGCACATAAAAACGTTCGAATCATAATATTGATTTTAAGGAATATATAATAAAAAAGACCGCTTTGATCAGATTAAAAAATCCAATCAAAGCGATCTGTTCTCTACTTTATCATCATGTCGGAAATTATTCAATTACAGAATAAGTCCCACTCGTTAATCACCTTGATAGCTTTAAATATTCTATTTGATATAAGGTCGTCGATAAAACAAGCATCAACTATTCAATTGCAAATATTATAACAAAGTTAAATATTATATCACCACAATCCTAATTGTTGATAAAGGTTATATTTAAAAAATAAAAATATATTCAAGCTATTTAACTTTAATCAGTCAATAACCAACTCATCGATAAATAAGAATCCTTTGCCATTATACTTCGCGAAATAGCGTACATAGCGGGCGTTAACATCTCCTTCAAAGCCAAAATCGCGGAAAATTACACCGTCCTCGTCTTCCGAAACGGGATTCATATCTTTTTGTATCGTTGTAAAATTCTCACCGTCATCAGAGATCTGTATCTCGACAAACATTGGCAACCACACCCATGGTCCGATAATCTGCATAAAACGACCTTTAACACGATGAATCTCAGTAGGCTCACCCATGTCAACAATTACATCCATATCTTTCAGGAATCCTTGCCAACGGCCATCTCCATATCCGAAACCACCATATAATCCGTTATTAAGCGCCTTATCTCCTCCAGCCGGATATTGACCGCTGTAATTGGTATTGTACGTAAGTTTTTTACCAATAGCCTTGTTCCAGAAAATTTCTTTTGTCTGAGGAGTTGCGGCCGGCGCATCTGCCTGATAAACCACTGTTGTCAGATTTGTCCGTTCTGAAATCTCCAGCGGCTCAGTATAAAGCAGCGAGTTTTTATCAGGAGTGCTGCCATCGAGCGTATAACGAATCTCAGCCGGATATAAATCTGTTTTCATTTCGACGCGCATACATTGTTTAAGCGTATCCGGTATCTGTGTCACCACCACATCCGGCGAAAGCGTACAAACATTTACACCACGCTCCTGAAGTAGCTGAATATGCTTATTGATACGTGGTTTAAAATTTTCCCATGATTTCTTTTCCACCTTGTTCCAGGCAACTTCGGCTAATGCTTCCATACGAGGATGAATCATATATTCAGCATGTTCTGCTGTCGGAATATATTCTGTCCATACGTTTCCTTGTACACCCATAATCAATTTTGCCTCTTCTGTTGTCAGAGAGTCGGGTACCGGATTGTATGAATATACCTTTTCTACCGGTAAATATCCACCAATCGCCTCCGGCTGAGTAGAAGGCTCTTTTTGATAAGCATCAAAATAACAATATCCTCCCGGCGTCATGATGGCACGATGTCCCATTTTTACTGATTTTATTCCGCCTTCTTCACCTCGCCATGACATTACAACAGCTCCTTCAGCAAGACCTCCTTCCAGAATTTCATCCCATCCGATAAATGTTTTGCCTTTCGACATTAGGTATTGGCCCATGCGTCCAATCATATAGCTCTGTAATTCATCAACATCTTTCAGGTTATTATCCTTCATCCGTTTCTGACACTTAGGACATTTTTTCCATGCCCCTTTTCCGGCTTCATCACCCCCGAGATGAACTAATTCACTTGGGAAAATTGAAATTACTTCATCAAAAACGTCTTGAAGGAACTCAAATGTTTTTTCATTTCCGACACAGAAGTCGGCATGTTTATAAGGCTCGCCTGTACATGACAATTCTGGGTATACAGCCAAAACCTCTTCTGAATGGGCTGGCAATTCAATCTCCGGAACTACGATAATATGACGTTGGGCAGCATAAGCCACAATCTCTTTCGCCTCTTCCTGAGTATAATATCCCCCCTGCGCTCCCGGGGTATCTTTCGAACAATATTTATTGCCGCCTTTCCACCAATCTTTCCATGTCGCATATGGGCGCCATGCAGCCACATCTGTTAAGAGTGGATATTTTTTAATCTCCAAACGCCATCCCGCTCCATCGGTAAGATGCCAATGAAAATAGTTCATCTTATAAAAGGCCATCAAATCCAATTGTTTTTTGATAAAATCAGTTGAATAAAAATGGCGTGAAACATCGAGATGCATCCCTCGATAATCAAAACGAGGAGAGTCAGAGATCGTTAAAACAGGAAGTTTATCTTCTGTTTGCACTAATTGCAGCAAAGTCTGAAAACCGTAGAAAAGGCCCGCATCACCGGTTGCTGTAATTGTTACTTTATCTTTTCCGATATTCAACTCATATTGTTCAGCACCCATTTGAAGGGTAGTGTCTTTTACAAAAGCAAGCGGACTACCTTGTGTTCCTATCAAACCCGAAGATTGCAGGTAATCATTAAATAAGGAGTCAGTCACGCCATTCGTGACAATTGAAAAAGGTGTTTTACATTTTGAAAAGCCACGCCCGATGGTCACTTCATTCGGATAAGGGATTAACTTCAGGTCATCTGCCGATTTGGTTTCTGTTATACAAGAATTTAAGCCTAATGAGACTACCAACGTTAAAAGACTGGTCTGTACCAGATTTTTCATATTCATTAATTTTTTAGATAAATGTGAATAAATGGAGCAGTATAGATATTAGATATTTATAATAGCACAAATGATGAAATCGCAATAACTTACCTAATGGTAAGACTCCCTACAAAGGAAGCTTAAATGGCGAATGAAATTTTCAGATAACCACTCAGAGCGGTAACTAAAAAACATCATTCGTCATTTTTTGATAAAAAACAGAAATGGTATTATCTATGTGTTTTTATTATTCTTCCCAAAAACGATCAAAAACATCTGCCGGATTTTGATTCTGATGAGCAACCGCAAGGAAACTTGGCAAATGCTCAATCATAGCTTCGGCAGGTACAAGACTTAACTTGTCAAGAATGGCTTCGCTCATTTGAGTATCTTTTTCCAACAAATGATTTATTTCAAATACAAGATCCGCCTCTTCCAACAGAACAAATGCTCCGAATCCCAACTGTTCGTTGAACCGGTTTATCATCTCGCACAAAGCGGCATAGCGTTCTTTTGGAAAACTTTCCATATAAATACATTGACAAGAAAGCACTTCCATATCAAGATCATAAAAAAAACGGGTCTGAACCGGGCCGTCCGGCGACGGAGTTTCCAGAAACAAAGTATGTGAATCAAGATCAAATTCAGGTGAAAAACCGCGTTGTTCCAGAAAATTAGTGATTTGTCTTAATGGTTTGCTCATTGTAATATTGATTAATTCTTATATGAGTGTAAAATTACACATTATTCTCCCGTATTTCGTACCTTTGCAAAAAATATTGATACAGAATGAACGACTTGATCAGACTTAATAAATTTATTAGTGATGCAGGAGTATGTTCGCGCCGTGAGGCAGACGAATTTATCGCATCCGGACGTGTAAAAGTAAATGGGAAAACGCCTGAAGTTGGAATGAAAATCAATGCCGCCAAAGACAAGGTGAAAGTTGATGGCATTTTACTGGAAGGAAAAAAAGAACCTGTTTATATCGCGTTCAACAAGCCTGTCGGAATAACATGTACGACAGATACGACTGAAACAGGGAATATTATTGAATATGTAAATTATCCGGAACGTATTTTCAATATCGGCCGCTTGGATAAAGACTCTGAAGGTTTGATTTTCCTTACCAACGATGGGGATATCGTAAACAAAATTTTACGTGCCGGCAATGATCATGAGAAAGAATATCTGGTAACCGTAAATAAACCGGTTACAGCTGATTTTTTGCATTCAATGGCTAACGGAGTTCCTATTCTGGGAACACGCACAAAAAAATGCAAAGTTGAAAAAGATTCGGAATTTACATTTTATGTTACGCTTACCCAAGGGCTTAACCGTCAGATCCGCCGCATGTGTGAGGCACTGGGTTATCAGGTTGTAAAACTAAAGCGTATTCGTGTAATGCACATCAGTTTGAAAGGGCTTCCGCAGGGTCAATGGCGCTTCTTCAGTAAAGAAGAAACAGCTGAATTGATGAACATGATCGCCTCATCGACAAACTCAGAGAAGGCTTCTCGGGGAATGGGGGCCGTTCATGAAGAACGTGAATACGGATGGCGTGCAGCGCGCAAAGCCGAAATGGATGCAAAACTTGCCGAAGCCGCAAAAAACCCAAAATCAAGCACACTGCGTGCCGGTAGAAAAAAAACATCTGTTACAGTGAATAAGATACAGGCCGCCGAAGGTATCCGTCCGAAACGTCAGTCTCACAAAAACGAACCGGTTCGCAAAACGACTCGCAATGCAGGTATGAGCCTCGAAGAAGCAATACACAATCCGCAGACGATTGCAGCAGTACGTGCTCAGAAAAAAGATAAACCGGCCAACAGCAAATCGGGGGCATTACGCGGCAAAAACACTCGTAGTGCAAAACCGGGACCGCGAGGCAGAAGTGTAGCTCCAAAGGGGCGCAAACGCTGATTTTGAGAAAAACATCATAAACTTGCAGGCGCATATTATTCTACCAACATAGAATAATATGCGCCTGCTCTCTTTTTCTTTTCACTCTCCTTTGCACATATAAATCATTATTTATTCTTATCCAACGGGTTATAAGTTTGCTCAAAATAATTAACAATGTTTGCACCAAATCAATCCGCTTTTTCAAAAACAATCCAGACCATTCAGCTGTTATACCTCCGAATTCTCCAAAAAACGAAACCTTAACTTATTAACACACCGCCTATGGAATCAGTGAAATTGCAGGAATTCCAGGAAAAGCTCTTAGGACTTCAGGATAATCTGTTAAACTTCGCCTACATGCTGACTTCCAACCGAGAGGAAGCCAAGGACCTACTTCAGGACACCACTTTAAAGGCGCTCGATAATCGAGACAAGTACATTGACAATGTAAACTTTAAAGGGTGGGTATTTACAATCATGAGAAACATCTTTATCAACAATTATCGGCGTATTGTCCGCAATCAGACAATCGTTGATCAGACGGAAGATTTGTATCATCTGAATCTTCCGCAAGAATCCGGATTTGATACTCCTGAAGGTTCATTTACGGTAAAAGAAATTACAAAAGCAATCAACGGCTTTGCCGATGAATACAAAATCCCATTCTCGATGCATGTTGCCGGGTATAAGTATCATGAGATTGCTAATAAGATGAATTTGCCCCTTGGCACAGTTAAGAGCAGAATCTTTTTTGCGCGGCAAAGACTACAAGAAATGTTGAAAGATTATAAGTAAAATATAACTCTTCTTGATTTTTTCATCTTTACACAAAGTTATTTCTCCTTGTGAAAGGGAAAATAACGAAAGAGGATGCTTAACAGCACCCTCTTTTTTTAACACATTACCTGACAATAACAATCCCTCTTCCTTTACCTTATCAACCTTGTATATTTTTAGCTTGTTTATTTACTCCCGCACCTTTAAAATGCTGCAAATTATAGGTAAATGTCACCATAAAATAACGGCTCAGAACATTCGTATATGAGTTTTGAATATAAGCGTCTGCTATAGTTCGCGTAAACGCTCTGTTCTGCTTCAATATATCATAGGCCGAAAGTTTCAATTCTGCCCGATTCTGTTTCAGGAATTTTTTCCCCAATGACGCGTTCCATATCCAAAACTGCTCTTTTTTATCCATCGCCGATCCGGCATAACATTTCCAGTCCAGATTATTCTCGACCGTTATTCCTTTCCATATTACCCAACTTATTTTCCCTTTCGCCGTATGTGTGAGATAATCATAATTACTATTCTTTTGAAGATTATTATTCACTTTCTGAAAGTCGGCATTATACGATAATGTAAAATCGATATCTTCACTGATATTACTTGTCAGCACCATCTCAGGAATAAAACTCAACGAGCGGGTTTTCAAAGAGAGGCCGTTCTGAATACCCGGTGTCTGGCTGTAATTGACCCCCGCCGATAAATTCATATTACTCATCAGAAAATCAATGGGAAATCCGTATGTCAAATTAGAACGCAAATTAAGATAGCCATCTAAATTGACAGGACGACTTAACTGTGCCCCTTTTGAAACTTGGATACCATTATCAATCGTAGCATCTTCATTGAAAAGCGTTACCTCCGATCCGATATAATCAAACTTTTTAGAAACACTCACGAAAGCCATCCAGTTGGTTGCCTTTTGGATATTGCTGGCAATATAACGAACCGACAAGGCATGCTCTACAACTTGATTTAACTCCGGATTCCCCTGGTAAAGCTGCAACGGATCACTGTTATCAATTGTTTGCTGCAGTTGTGAAACCGACGGAGAAGATGAATTAGAGCGGTACATGACACGTATGGCATGGTTCTTTACCGGATTATAATCCAACATCAACATTGGCAATACACTATTATACGTCTTTGAAGTGATGTAAGACAATGCTTCGTTATAGGGAAATTGCTGTTTGCCGTCAAGATCAGCACGTTGCAAATTAACATTAGCCATAAACTTAAGCTTGTCGCTATTTACACGATATCCCACTCCTACGGCCTGCGTCAGATAATCGCTTCGGTAGCGGCTCGACAAATAAGGATCGGTTGTGAGTAGTTCGTCCTCTACATTATTTGTCACCTTATTGGTATGGGTATTGGCAAAATTGGCGTTATAACTTGCCGAGAGTTGCTGATTATCCCGAATTGGCTCAGTATACATGACATTCGCCCCCCAACTATAACCATCCGTATTCTGCTCAATCTCCTGTCGTGATTTCTGCTCATTAAGCACAATATCCGCTTCCGAATCAGCGTCGTTTTTCGACAATCCACCTCGCATTACAACCGAAAAAGTACGTCCTTTCTTATCGAATTTATGACGCCAGATCAAATCGGCAGCTAGGTTATAGCCATGCGCCGCCGACCGTTTATCGGTTTCCGAGGAGTTCTGCTCAACCTGATTTAGTAAAGTATGATTCTCCGACAGACTCTCCGCATCATTTTTCTGAAAATTCATATTCGGCAAAAACATGATTTCATCATTTACGGTAGGCTTATAGATCATTCGCATGTTAAACCGGTGCGAATAATTATTGGTAAGCGAATTCGACAATTGATCATAGATGCGTTTACCACCCAGCGTATCGAAATAATTCCGGTTAAGAGAATCAGAAAGCGTATTACGGGTCATATTAAAGAAGTAACTACCCTGTATTTCAAGCTTATCACCCCATGTATCTGAATAGTTCAGACCCAAGGCATTTGCACTGGTCACACCACTTTGCGTACCCATACTTTCCAATTGTCGGCGACCATCCGGACCACCGGATCCCCCCATAGGAGGTGGCCCACCCTGCCCCGGTTTCTTTCCGCTGCTCATTGCGCCAAGTATATCGTCGATTGAAAAATTCTGCTGATTGACATTATTGAATAAGCCCATCACCGTAAAACGGCGGTCACCTTGAAATACATTCACATTTCCACCCACATTATATCGGCTGTCAGTTCCGTATTGTCCATACAACTTTCCGAAAACCCCATTCCGTTTGAAGCTACGCGTACGCACATCCAATGCTTTTACACTATTACCATCATCAAAACCGGTAAGCTCGGCCTGATCGCTCATTTTATCAAAAACTGCAATCGACTGAATAACCTCTGCCGGCAGGGTTTTTAAAGCTAGTGTCGGATCATTTTCAAAAAACGGTTTACCATCTACCAGCACTTTTTTCACTTCTTCGCCCTGCGCCTCAATCTTCCCGTCAGAAATTTTCATTCCGGGCATCTTGGCCAGCAACTCTTCACCGGTCGCCCCCGCTTTTACTTTATATCCGTCGGCATTATAGACCGTTGTATCAGCCATCTGCTTTACGCGCATATTTTTACCTATTACTTGCGTATTCTTCAATTCGATAGCATCTTCCGTAAGACGAATCTTTCCGATGGCATTATCACCGGGACGCACATTCAATGAGCGCGAAAGTTTTTTATATCCGATATAAGAAAATTCCAGTTTATAGGGCCCCGGGCGAGGAACCTCTATATTAAAAATCCCCTTATCATTTGTAATGCTAAAAGTCTCCTCCGCACCCTCTGATGCAATAGCCCTGACAGTAGCCGCTATCAAAGGTTCGCCTGTCTCACGATCGACAACCGTGCCGGCGATTTTCACAAATTGAGCTTGCGCCGTAAAGGTTGTAATAAGTGCAAGCAACAATAAATACCAATTGATCTTCATTTGTATATAATCTATTTTTTATACAAATATGACGCACAAAAAATGATTTGGATTAATATGCAAGTTAAGTAGGAAAACAGGCTGGGTGAATCACCTTTTACGGGATGCGAAAACAGCCCGTTTAAGATCATTTATTTTTTGAATTTTGCCCGGAATCAACCTTTTTCGAGCATGAACTGTTAATACAATATAGATAACTCATGGTATTGACCACGTGAGTCGGCTTTTCTGTTGTGTTATTAATTTATTGCAAATCATGTTGAAACATCTATCACCAGGGCGTTTTTCGGAAGTTATAGCAGATTTTCAGGGTCCTGACAAATGGCATTTTAAATGCACTGCCCCCACATTAATTCTGTTCAGAACAAAAGACCATTTATTTGCAAAGGGGTTTCGCGATGTATACGAACCTATAAATCAAGAGTTCCCTCAGATTCAAACCTATGAGGTATTAGAGGATGAAGATCCGCAAATAGCGACTGCCTATGACATTACCAACTTCCCGGCAACCCTGTTTATTAAGCCGGGCAATGAGGCTAAAATCGTTCAAGGATATCTTTCACCGGAAGAAGCGGTAGAAGACGTAAAACGATATCTTATTAATTAACTTTTTAATTTATAATTGTATGGCACGAGAAAAAGAACCTTTCTCAGACAAACTGGATACTGAAGAAAGAAGAGAACTACCTGATTCTGTTTTCGGACTACCGGCACAACGTGCATATCCTATGCCCGACGCGGCTCATGTAAGAGCTGCCGAAGCATATTTCCGCTATTGCCCGGATGCCGACAAACCCGAATTAGCCCGTAATATCCTTCAAAAAGCCGAAGAATATGGTGTCGATATTAAAAGTCAGACCATATTAGACTGGGCTCAACAATAAAATAACGGCAATAACAACAGGTCAGGATATAAGGGGAATCCCATATCCTGACCTGTTTCTATTTTATCCCTCCCCCTAAGCAATAGCCCGCGCGCAACCAAATGTCCAACGAATACTTTGCTACTACTGTTTTTTTATTTACCTTTAATCCATTGGTAACCTCTACTTGACACAACTATTATCTGTAAAGAGAAAGCTGATCATTGGTTACCGCTTGACAGATAAACCGAATATCATTAATATAACATTATCGACTTATGAATTTTGTAAAACGCAAGATAGGACTCGTGGCTCATGATGCCATGAAGAGAGAAATGATTGAATGGGCTCTATATAATTCAGATAAATTAGTAGGACATAAATTTTATGCTACCGGCACTACGGGCACGTTAATCAAAGCCGCCTTAGAGAAAAAACACCCGGAAGTGGAATGGGACTTTACATTGTTAAAATCGGGTCCGCTAGGTGGTGACCAACAGATGGGATCGCGTATCGTTGATAGAGAAATCGATTATTTATTCTTCTTTACCGACCCGATGACCCTACAACCACACGACACGGATGTAAAAGCGCTTACCCGCTTGGCCAGCGTTGAAAATATCATTTTCTGCTGCAACCGTTCGACTGCCGACCATATCATATCGAGCCCGCTATTTCAGGATGAAACATATCAACATATTCCGCACGATTATACGAATTATGCAAAACGTTTCGAAGGGAAAGGCATCGTAGAATCGGCTGTAGAAAAAGTAAATAACTAAACCGGAAAAGGTGGATCTTGGGTTAAAAGAAGAACTTTTCGGCAATACAAACTGTTTTATTGCTGATAACCTTTAAATACTATCCACTATGGTAACTCACGGCACCAAAAGATTTGAGCACGGGAAAGAACAAATTTTCCATCATACATATGGATGGATTACTGCTGACGAGTTTTTTGATCTGATGCCCGGTAATGAAACAACCTCCGAAAATGATCAGGAGTTTGAACCGGACTTTATGAGCAGACAGTCGGGAGAATCTTTCGAACATTTCAGAAGCCGGCTCAAAGATATCAATGAATATTCGGAGGATGACTAATCTTATTTTTATAAGATAATTGTTCGAAAAATGTTTGTCGTAAGTATTTAAAAACAAAGGATGGCGCTTCAAATTCAGTTTTGAAGCGCCATCTTTTTACAAACTACCTGACCACCGATGCGGAATGAGTAGTAAAAGGTGTGTGATTATTAAATCTGATTTCAGCAGTCACTAGCCCTGATACCATATTGACAAATCCCTACCCTTCCCTTTTTAAAGCAGTGCTTGTACCTCAGTGTTTGATTCAAGCGGAGCTGTTTTTTGTTTCATCAAAAGCATGAGTGTGCGCCAGGCGAGGCGGAAGTGTGCGCCATGAGGCACACTTCCGCCCCTCAAGAGGACAAAATGTGTGCCTCATGGGGAACACATCTGTGCTTCATGGGGAACACGGCGAGGAACAAGCGCCGGATCTATTTTTAAATACCGGGTATTTATCTAGGTTTCAGCAACCGTTGCGACTGACACCCCAAGCGCCTTTCAATCCATTTTGAGGTAGAACGCGCGGGTAAGCGCTATATAATCGGAGGTATATTGATGGCGTTCTGCTTCAACGATCAACTCGTTTTCGACACAACCTGCTGTGTGACCAAATGGTTTAAATTCGGCCAGCAACCTTTTGGGAGCTGCCTGCGGATTCCCTTTTACCACCGTACGCCGGGTACAGGTTAATTTGTTATGGATAGCCAGCTCCTGTATTTTCAGATCCATCTCGATGGGATAAATCAAAGCAAGCGACCCGTTATCGGATAACAGCGAAGCACTGGCGGCAATCAGCTGCTCATAAGACAGCGAGTCGGTATGGCGCGCCTGAGATCGCTTGTTGCAATCTGCCTTCAATGCATTTTCGAAATAAGGCGGATTCGACACAATCAGATCGTATTTACAAGTAGCTTCTGAAGCAAAGTGTATAAAATCTGCTCCGAACAGTTTTAAGCGATTCGCCCAGGGCGACTTTTCGAAGTTTACGACTGCCTGACGAGCAGCATCGGGCTCAATCTCTACGGCATCGATCATTGCTTCTTGATTGCGCTGGGCAATCATCAATGATATCAATCCGGTACCGGTGCCAATATCCAATACCCGCTTTTTAGACTGTATATCACACCATGCACCTAATAATACACCGTCGGTACCAACTTTCATGGCACATAAATCATGGAAGACCGTAAATTGTTTGAATTTAAAAAAGTGATTAGACATAAAATGGAGCGGGAATATGTATATTTAAAGATTTAGTAGTATTCTGCCTGATATCAAGCAGAATGCAAAGAAACAAAAAAAATTTCGTGGTAAAGGTTGGTTTGGCTAACTTTGGCACAGGTATTGTAGATAAGTAGATTTAGACTACATCACATTTTATTATATGAAAGAATTAAGCTTACATAATGACAAACTGACAGACTATCGGATGCCTCAGTTTTTTTTGAACGAGTTTGATTTCGATGATGAGTCGGACACGCAGACCAGCGTTGTTCCGCTTTTCACTGAAATAAACGGAGAGCCGGATACAGACTGTAATGGTCTGAAAAAGGAAGATTTGCCGATTTTACCTTTGCGTAACATGGTATTGTTTCCGGGCGTGGCGATGCCGGTAAGTGTGGGGCGTAAAAAATCGTTGAATTTAATTCAGGACGCTTATTCCGGTAAAACGTTTATCGGTGTAACCTGCCAAATTGATGCGAACGTAAATGAACCGGGCTTCAACGATATGTATCATATCGGAACGGTAGCGGAAGTGCTTAAGATTTTGGAAATGCCGGATCAGAGCACCACGGTTATTTTGCAAGGTAAAAAGCGATTCATCCTTGAGGAACTGGTTGAATCAGAGCCTTATTTGCGTGGACGTATCTCGCTCGACGAGGAGAATGAGCCGGCAAAAGATGACCGCGAATATGACGCGTTAATTGATTCGATTCGGGATGTGACGCAGCGTATATTCAAAACGATGAGTGAGGCACCTCGCGAATTAATGTTTGCATTGCGCAATATTGAACAACCGGGATATCTTATAAACTTTTTATGTACGAGTTTACCTTCTACACCAGAAGATAAACAAAAACTACTCTCTCTTAACAGCACAAAAGACCGCGCGTTCGCTTTATACAAGAATCTGAACCGCGATATGCAGTTATTGGAGATCAAAGCTTCGATCCAATCAAAAACACGTGAGGATATTTCACAGCAACAGCGTGAACATTACTTGCAGGCTCAGATGAAAACCATTCAGGATGAGTTGGGCGGAAATCCGCAGGATCAGGAGTTTTTGGAAATGCGCATGCGGGCTACCAAGAAGCAATGGAAACCTGAAGTAGCGGAAATTTTCAACAAGGAAATGAGCAAGTTAGAGCGTTTGCATCCGCAATCGCCCGATTTTGCACCGCAATTCAATTATATCCAGAATATGCTGGCATTGCCTTGGGGTGAATATTCGAAAGACAATCTGAACTTGAAAAATGCTCAGAAAGTATTGGATAAGGCCCATTACGGATTAGAAAAGGTAAAAGAGCGCATATTAGAACATCTTGCCGTATTAAAACTGCGTGGTGATTTTAAATCGCCAATCATCTGTTTATACGGTCCTCCGGGAGTAGGTAAAACATCATTGGGTAAATCGATCGCAGAAGCTTTAAAACGGCAGTATGTTCGGGTTTCTTTTGGGGGCCTACATGACGAGTCTGAAATTCGCGGACACCGCCGTACTTATATCGGAGCAATGCCAGGACGAATCATCAATGGCATGATTAAAGCGGGCACATCGAATCCGGTATTCGTATTGGATGAAATCGATAAGATCGGTACCGACTTTAAAGGGGATCCGTCTTCTGCCCTGCTTGAGGTATTAGATCCGGAGCAGAACTCAACTTTCCATGATAATTATCTGGATATCGATTACGATTTGTCGCATGTTATGTTTATCGCAACGGCAAATAATATCAATAATATTCAGCAACCACTACTCGACCGTATGGAGCTGATCGATATCAGCGGATATATTATCGAGGAAAAGGTAGAGATTGCACGTCGCCATTTGCTGCCTCATCAGCTGGAAGCACATGGTATCGACAAGAAACTGTTTGATATACCGAAGAAAACGCTCGAGGCGATTGTAACGTATTATACCCGCGAATCGGGAGTACGTCAGTTAGATAAGAAACTGGCTAAAATCATGCGCAAACTGGCTCGTAAAATTGCTTTCGGCGAAGAGTATCCAAGCGTTTTACAACCTGACAGTCTGTCTGATTTTCTTGGTTCACGCACTTATAACCCCGAAGTATATGAAGGAAACGAATATGCGGGTGTGGTGACCGGCCTGGCATGGACTGCCGTGGGCGGTGATATCCTTTATGTGGAATCGAGCCTTTCAAAAAGCAAAGGTGAGAAACTTACGCTTACGGGTAACTTGGGAGATGTGATGAAAGAATCGGCAGTGCTTGCCATGCAATACATCAAGTCGCATGCCGAAGAGTTAGGCATTGATGAAGATGCATTCGAAAAATGGAGTGTACACGTACACGTACCGGAAGGTGCGATCCCGAAAGATGGTCCATCTGCAGGTATCACCATGGTAACATCATTGGTTTCATCTTTTACTCAACGGAAAGTGCGCGCTAATCTTGCCATGACGGGCGAAATTACACTTCGCGGACGCGTATTGCCGGTAGGTGGTATTAAAGAGAAAATCTTAGCGGCCAAACGTGCTGGTATCAAAGATATTATTCTGTGTACCGAAAACCGAAAAGATATTGAAGATATTAAGGATGTATACTTAAAAGGTCTTACATTTCATTATGTAAAAGATATCCGGGAAGTTTTGGAAATAGCTTTACTTCCGGAGAAAGTAAAAAATCCGCTAAAACTTTCATAAACCGGAAATCTGTACTGAAGATAAGGTTTAATTTATAAGAAAGCCCTCAAAAATATTTTGAGGGCTTTTTCTGTTTTTAGTATAACCTTCTTGAATTCATAACGATCGACAGAATCGGATGTCATTTTGAAGCTCACGTTTTTTGGTTTAAAGTATCTATTTTTTACATATAGCAAGACAACGATACAATTTATCTTAAGGAATATTACGATATCAAACTTTACACTTAAGTCATTGTTGTTTTTGAAGATAGAAACATAAACTCATGGTACAAGATGACTTTTCTTCTAGTTATAATACCATTACTTTCCCGGTATATGTAATGGCAAGAAGCGCAGGATCGAAATGTAATCTGGACTGTATATATTGTAAAAAAAAGCAACCCAATCAGGATGAAGAGGAACCGGCAGAGATGAATCGCCAGATTTTGGAGAAATTTATCCGACAATATATTGACGCTCAGATTCATTCGGCCGTACGTTTTTTTTGGGCAGGGGGCGAACCGCTTTTATGCGGAATTGATTTTTATAAGGAAGCCTTGCAGTTGCAACGTAAAATGGGCGCAGGCAAGCATATAACCAATACAGTGCAAACCAACGCTGTTCTTTTGGATAATGAATGGTGTAGTTTTTTAAAAGAGAATGAATTTCAGGTAAACGTAACCCTGGATGGCCCTCGCCATTGTCATGATCGCTATCGGGTAAAACCTGATGGAGCAGGAAGTTTTGATGATGTTATGAGAGGGATATCGCTACTCCGCAAATATGGTATCCCATTCCAGATCAAGGCTACGATAAATGATTATAATGTACAATATCCTCTTGAAACTTATAGATTCTTTAAGACGAACGGATTCCGCCATATCCAGTTTATTCCACATATCTCTTTAGAGGATGGGCATTTATCAGAATGGTCGGTACCCGCCCTTTCTTATGGGAATTTTCTGTGTACGATTTTTGATGAATGGGTCCGGAATGATGTGGGCCAGATGTTTATCTCCATTTTTGAAAATACGTTGAAAATATTTTGCCGCAGAGAAGCCATTAACTGCATGTATGCCCCTACTTGCGGTCATTCGGCTATGGCCGATTCGAATGGGGATATTTATACGTGTAATTATTTCTTCTTACCGGAACACCGGCTTGGCAATATCAATGATCAAACGATAACGGGGATGATGTATGGTAGAAAACAATTGAGGTTTGGCCAACAGAAAAGAAGTTCGCTGAGCGTACAATGCAAACGATGTAATTATCTTCGGTTGTGTAACGGAGGGTGTATGAAAGACCGTATCGGCAACTCATTAACAGGAGAGAAACATCATAATATATTATGTGCAGGCTATCAGAAATTTTTCTCGCATGTATCGCCGGCTATGATTTTTATGGCAGAAGAGATTGCAGGAGGTGGAAATTCATCGCGGGTAATGTCTTTCTTTGAAACCTGTCAGGATTAAATATCGGTTATTATCAGATAAAAAAGCAAGAGAGAAAAAGGAATTTATTATCCTTTTTCTCTCTTGCTTTTTTCGGATCAGATTATCTGATTTATTTTGCAATATGTTTTTTAATTGATTCCATTGCGCTTTCTATGTCCAGCATGAAATCAACAAGGTCTTGTTCATGTTCTTCTTCCTCTGCAAGAATATGTTTAGCCATATCGCATGTTACAAAATCAATTTCATGGGTCATCGCGGCAATTTCCTGATAACGATTGATTGCACATCTCTCGGCTGCAATATTGTCTTTCAATAAGGCTGTTACTTCAAAATCAGATGGAGCTGAATATTTGCAACGTGCTAATTCGAACCATTTCTGAGGATCAAGTACCGGTACACCATCTAATTCTTTAATACGTGCGGCCAATAACTGAGCATGCCCAAACTCTTCATTTGCATGTTCGAGAAATTCTTTTTCAACTTCAGAACGCTGAAATCCTTCTACGACCTGAGCCCCAACCCAATATTGATAAAAAGCCAGCCATTCTTCTGCTAATGCCACATTTAATTCATCAACTAATTTTTTCACATCAATCTTGTTTGCCAAGATTGCTACACTACCTTTTGCCATAGTTTTATTTGTTTGGTTAAATGATTCTTATCAAAGTTTCATAAGAAGCTTCTTCGATTAGAATAACATCAGGCAATGAAAAGAGTTTATTCTGACTAAAAAATTTTAAAGAAAAACAGAATTACCCGGGTCTCGGGGGGAAAGAAATCAATTTATATTTCTTTTCAACTAAAATAAAAAAGTATATTTGTCTTTACATAAACAAAACATAAAAACTATGGCGAAAATTAAAGGAGCCGTTGTTGTTGATACAGAACGCTGTAAGGGTTGTGACCTTTGCGTAGTGGCGTGTCCGGTTGATGTATTATCACTTGAACCGAAAGAAGTCAACAATAAAGGATATCATTATGCTTACGCAGTTAAGGCCGATGAATGTATCGGATGTGCCAGCTGTGGATATGTATGTCCGGACGGATGCATAACCGTCTATAAAGTGAAATTAAATTGATGGATTCGCAACGAACCACACTTTATTGAATGAAAAAAAATCTGTAATCCAATGACAGAAGAAGTAAAATTAATGAAGGGAAATGAGGCGATTGCTCATGCAGCGATTCGCTACGGTTGCGATGGATATTTCGGATATCCCATTACGCCGCAATCTGAGATCATGGAAACCCTGATGGACGAAGCCCCGTGGGAAACTACAGGGATGGTGGTGCTACAAGCAGAAAGTGAAGTAGCAGCAATTAACATGGTGTACGGCGGAGCCGGTTGCGGGAAAGCGGTTATGACCTCTTCCTCCAGTCCGGGAGTAAGTTTAAAACAAGAAGGTATCTCTTATATGGCCGGAGCAGAGCTTCCGGGATTAATCGTAAATGTGATGCGCGGAGGCCCGGGGTTGGGTACAATCCAGCCAAGCCAAGCAGATTATTTCCAGACAACCAAAGGTGGTGGTCATGGAGATTATCGTTTAATCACATTAGCGCCTGCTTCTGTTCAGGAGATGGCCGATTTCGTAGAACTGGGATTTGAGCTTTCTTTCAAATACCGGAATCCGGCAATCATTCTGGCTGACGGTATCATCGGACAGATGATGGAAAAAGTGGTTCTTCCTCCTTATCGCGCTCGTCGTTCGGAAGAAGAGATTCGCAAACAATGTCCATGGGCAACGTTAGGGAAAACAGAGAACCGTAAGCGAAATGTAATCACATCGCTAGAGCTTGCCTCGGCAGAGATGGAACAAAACAATATCCGTTTTCAGAAAAAATACAAAGAAATCGAAGCGAATGAGGTGCGCTATGAAATGATAAACTGTGAAAATGCAGATTATCTGATCATCGCATTTGGCTCTTCTGCCCGTATTTGTCAGAAAACAATTGAGATTGCCGCTTCCGAAGGTATTCATGTAGGTTTGCTGCGTCCTATTACATTGTGGCCTTTCCCGACTCAAATTATTAAGGAAGAAGCCCAAAAAGTAAAAGGAATGCTCGTTATGGAATTGAATGCCGGACAAATGGTTGAGGATGTACGTCTTGCTGTTGAAGGTGTGATTCCGGTAGAACATTACGGACGCTTGGGTGGTATTGTACCTGACCCTGCTGAAGTATGGGATGCAATGAAAGAAAAACTGCATATCAAAGCTGAGAAAAAGGTTCATACTCCATCTGAAACAGGAGCCGGAATTGCTCCCGGACAATTAACGGAGGTGATTTCAACATTAAACCAAATGGTGCCTTAATATGAATAATGATCAGAAACAAATCAATACAGTTTTAACGATTGTATTTTACCTTTTGGCGGTAGCAGCAGTAGTGCTTTATTTCATTACTCCCGACAAAAGTGCCGACCACTTATGGATGTATCTGGGCTTTGGCGCAATTGGAGTTCGTCTGATCACTTATCTTATGAAGTATCTCCTGTAAAAACGAAAAAGTAAACCAATTATGGATATAAAAGAAATTATCAAACCCGAAAATCTCGTTTATGCCAAACCCCGGCTGATGAACGATAATCCGATGCACTACTGTCCGGGGTGTAGTCATGGGGTTGTTCATAAACTGGCTGCTGAAGTGATCGAAGAGATGGGTATGGAAGAAAAAACCATCGGGGTTGCGCCGGTGGGGTGTGCGGTTTTCGCATATAACTATATCGATGTCGATTGGCAAGAAGCTGCTCACGGACGTGCTCCTGCTTTAGCTACAGCCATCAAACGTCTTAATCCGGAAAAGATGGTATTCACTTATCAGGGAGACGGCGACTTGGCTGCAATCGGAACGGCCGAAACTATTCACGCATGTAACCGAGGTGAAAATATTGTAATTATCTTTATCAATAATGGTATTTACGGTATGACCGGAGGTCAAATGGCTCCGACTACACTTGAAGGCATGAAAACAGCTACCTGCCCTGCCGGACGTAATGTGGAGCTAAATGGATATCCGCTTAAAATATCAAATCTGATTGCTCAGCTCGATGGTGCTTGCTATGTAACGCGCCAGGCCGTACATACGGCGGCAGCTGTAAAAAAAGCGAAGAAAGCTCTTCGAAAAGCCTTTGAAAACTCAATGGCGCGCAAGGGTACTTCTGTGGTGGAGATCGTCTCAACCTGTGCTTCCGGATGGAAGATGACACCGGACCAGGCAAATAAATGGATGGTAGAGCATATGTTTGCTCAATATCCGCTTGGAGATTTAAAAGATATCTAACTTTAATACGTACTCAGATGAAAGAAGAAATAATTATTGCCGGATTTGGTGGACAAGGAGTCCTTTCGATGGGGAAAATTCTTGCCTATTCCGGATTAATGGAAGATAAGGAGGTTAGCTGGATGCCTTCTTACGGTCCTGAACAAAGGGGCGGAACAGCTAATGTTACGGTTATTCTGAGTGACGAGCGTATCAGCTCGCCCGTATTGAATGAATACGATGTAGTGATTGTGCTTAATCAGCCCTCTATGGATAAGTTTGAGCAGCACGTGAAGAAAGGTGGAATACTTATTTTCGACAGTTATGGTATTCATAAATATCCTCAGCGTAAAGATATCCGGGTATTCAAAATAGATGCCATGGATGCTGCCGTAGAAATGAAAAACGGAAAAGCGTTTAATATGATTATCCTGGGTGGTTTATTAAAAATCAAACCTATGGTAAAATATGAAAATGTAATTGCCGGATTGAAGAAATCATTACCGGAGCGTCATCACAAACTTATCCCGATGAATGAACAAGCGATTCGCAAAGGGATGGAAATAGTAACAGAAGTAACAGTATAAATAAAATTGCCATAACTACCGAAAGTTGAGACACCCAACATACGATAGATAAATGGTGCATTTATACCTTGAAGTTAAAAAATCAATTATATATAAATGAAAAAATCAAGAATCACATTAGTAGCTGCAGTTTTGGCCGGGTCAACGATGTTTACATCATGTATCGGTCCGTTTAAAGTAACAAAATCAATGTGGAGCTGGAATAGCAGTGTTGGAGGTAAATTTGTGAATGAACTAGTATTCCTTGCCCTTCATATTATTCCTGTATATGAAGTAGTATACCTGGCAGACGTTCTTATTTTCAATACGATCGATTTCTGGGGCGCAGGCGGCGGAAAAGTAGCCTCTACTCAGACTATCAAAGGTGAAAAAGGAGATTATCTTGTTGAATCAAACGAGAACGGATACCATATTACAAATCTGACAGAGAACGGGTCGGTAGACTTATTGTTTGATGAAGCTTCAAAAACATGGTCGGTTGCAGCAAATGGCGAAAACTGCAAATTGATGACATTGGTGAATGAACAAGAGGCTATCATGTATCTTGCTGACGGCAGCGAAATGAAAGTTGAACTATCTCAGGCTGGATATATGGCTTTTCAGCAGGCAGTTGAAAAAACAACATTGGTTGCACTGAAATAAATAATCACCCGGTTGAAACCGATAAGTGATATATTCTCTATCAAATTAAAAGATAAATCGAAAGGTCGTTCAGAAATGGATGGCCTTTCTTTTTTTTCAGATAAATAATATAGATTGCCACTTTCTCCGAAATATGCATGAACAAAGCGATTCAGAAGAATGTTGTGTTAAAAAGAGAATAAAACAAAAGGGCATTATGAAAAAACGAGTTTCTGTAAAATGGGAACACAACATGCTTTTTCAGGGAGCAGTTGATGACAGGGTGATTGCATTAGATGCAGGACCTAATGAAGGTGGCAATAATGATGGTGTGCGTCCGAAAGCACTAATGCTTATTGCGCTTGGCGGATGTACGGGGATGGATGTAGTTAGTTTATTAACTAAAATGCGCGAAAAGTTTTCTTCTTTCGAAGTAAACATCGAAGCCAGCATCGATCCGGAACATCCTCTCGTATATAGCGGGTTCGACGTCACTTATCTTATTTCAGGCAAAGAGATCCATACCCCAAAAGTGGTAAAAGCAGTAAAAATGTCAATGAATACCTACTGTGGAGTAGCTCAGATGCTACGTAAAGTAGCTCCTGTTACCTATCATATCATCGTAAATGGAGTTCATCTCGATCTATCAAAATTTGAGCCGATAGAAGAGGACGAGTAAAGTTACGACAGATAACAGAAGTACATATCAACGAGTCAGGGCTAATCGCAAAGTAACACCGAAGTTGGAATTTGAAATCGGATAAGACGATGACGATACCAATGGCGTATTGATTTGCTTATCATAATAAGCCCTGATTGTAAGGTATTTGCTCAGTGTATAATCAGCCGTTACTTTTATTGTCAGGTTTTTATTACCGGACGTAGCTTGCGAATAATTCTCCTGCACCTTACGTATAATAGCATTTTGCTTACGGTGAGTAACGTCGGCCCGTAAAGTCAAGTCATGATTTACTCCTTTCTGGCCACCACCCTTCAATCCGATTACCGTATTGAAGTTCGCTATTTTATATCCCGCCCCTACCGTAAAGTCTTTTGACAAAGATTCAATCACCTGTACAGACGACATATTTAAACTAAGGTTTCGCGTATCCTTATATTCAATCTTTCCGGTTATCCCATTTTTAAGAGCGATATCCAACCCAATCAAAGGCATAAAACTTTCGGTAAGGCTCACTGCCGAAATATCGAATGGAGATGACGGAATCGGCATATCGCTGGTCGGATCCAGAATAAACCCAAGCCCGTTATTTGCTTCCATCCAATTCAGATAAGAAGCAAAAGATCCTACACTATATACACAACGATAAGCATGACTTAATGTGATACTTTTAAAGTATTTGTCCAATCCCGGAATCCGTATTAACCCATCATAAGTAATACGCCAGTTCGGTAAGATATTCTTAAATGCAGGGAAATACGATGTGTTTATTTTTTCCGGATCACGTCCCGTATAAGCTGCCATAAAAGCAGGCACAAGTACATCGGCCGAATTTAAGCGAGCCCCTGCAATATCCGGATTAAACGATCCCCCTATCGACGAACCGTTCGGATAAGATGTGCCAGCATACTGTTGATTGATTCGGTTTGCCACCCGCTGGCGATAAGATATAAAACGGTCGAATGCATCCGATTGATAGTTATTTTCAGCTTTTGGATTTCGTAATGCCGACGACAGTGCAATCGTAGTCATCGTGAAGCTTCCGCTACGTTGAATAGGCACATCTGGAAACATAAACTGATACTGCTTGGCCTGAGTAGCTACGCGCGACCCGGTCAAATCTATTTTCAACCCCTTTATCGGCTCCAACATAATCTTGTATTGGAAGTCATCGGTAGTACTCATAATAGCCGGACTCGTCAAGGAATCATTTATAATCATCCACTCATTGGCGATCGCCTTATTCACATACGATTCACCTCCTTCAAATCCGAATGCGAACCCTAAGCCCGGAGCCAGATTATCTGTTCGGCCTTGTCCCATAAAGTCGCCGATATAAGGATTAAAGGATGGCAGAAAAGTCGAATTGGTACGGCGATAATTAACCGTCACATTACGCACCAACATTAAGCCCCGGGTAGAGTATTGAGCCACTTTATACCAAGTCTCTTCTTCCGGACGCTTACCCTGAACGACTGTCAGCTGCACACTTTCATCCCCCTTCGTCTGAACAACGATCGTATTTTTATCCTTTACAACATATTTAATCGAGAAAGGCTCTTTCTTACTATTCACCCCGGTCACTTTGATATTTTTATTATCAAGGTTATGCCGAACCGTAATCGTAGTATCTTTCTTCAACTGAATCCGCTGATTGAATTGCTTCTTCTTTGCAACCGGACGTCGCGTATTATTACCGGCACGGGTATTAGAGGCGAATTTGCGGTTTACCTCTTTCAAAAACTTCGATTTGTTGTATAGATTTTCGAAATTCAATCTTAAATCAGCCTGTCCTTGCATCTGATTATTAATTGAGTTTCCAAGTTTTGTATCTTCATCCACATACACTCCCCGATCCCATCCGTAAGTAGCATTATACTTAACAGAAGCTGTACTCCAGTCTAAATAAGGGAGTTTATTCAATGGCACGGTAAATGACGCATCGAAGTTCTGATTATACTTCAATGGCGATCCCAATTTCAGCAAACTATGTCTTACCGAATCTTTCCATATTTCATACTCCTCTGCAAACAATCGCTTATTTACAGGAAGATTAGGTTCATCTACACGCGCATTCGTCGCCGCCATGAAGTTAAAGCGCAAAGCTTTTGTCAAATCCCAGCTAAGCGAAGTCTGGCGATCCCATAAAAAGTTCTTACTGAACGAAACAGGCAACGTCATATTGGATTGTCCGGATTCATCCACGTTGCGAAGTTGCTGTTCGTAATAAGTACGATGTAAATTAGAGTACAATCCGATATTATTCGGCAACCAGTTCAATGAAAAATCTTTTGCCAGTTTCAAGTGAGGCGATTTACTCTTGATTCCTGAAAAAGGACTCCATGGTTTAATAAACGGACTATATACATAACTCAACGAACCCCGGTAATCCTTGTTATCTTCATATTGAATCGTCGGGTCATGTTTTGATGTTCGTGTAAAAGCATAACTTACCGAAAAGTTAGCCGGATCCCAAGGCATCGGCTTTTCCGACTGGATATTCACTTTCACCCCCGACAAACTAAAACTCTCCACTACGGCAACCTCCTGAGCAAGCTGACGAATCGAATCTTTTTCATGTTTTGAAGTTACGTTATCCAGACTCTCATCCAGCAAAATATCCTGATTATACGGATCGTATTCAGGGCTCACAATCTCTTTCGCATACGAATAAAACAATGGAGCCTTCAGCTTCGCTTTTTCGGGAAGCAATCTGCCCAAATCAACTGTCGTGGCGATATTATACTGATAATAATCGTCCATTCGTCGCTCCGTGAGTCCTTGGTCAATACTACCGAACCCGGCCGTTTCTATCTGACCACCCAAATTCACTGTCGCGATATCGCTCACCCCAATATTGGCGTTTGCTCTTCCGGCCCAACCTCCTTTTTCATTAAATTCGGCCAAGCGCAATTCATCTACCCAGAAAGCACCTGCTTTAATATTGCGGCTATTGTTGCGCACACCAATCATAATCGTACGCACATCCGCCAGACTCGGATTCCCGACAATCGAAACCCGGTTGCGCTTATTTTCAGGGTCATAGACAGAATATGTCGATTCGTACGTAACCTGCGAATAACTTTTTCGTTTTTCCGCATTACGCTCAAGTTTCAGGCTGGTGAACAGTGAAAGTGGCAAATTAAACATATTGTCTTCCGGCCAAACCAATTTACGATCAGTCAAACTATTATTATTGTACACTCCGGCCGCCGTAAGCTGAACCGGGATTTCATATTCATAATAATTATCCTTATAGTCACTACCTATCCGCAAAAAGACGCTCATTTCGCCACTCTTCAAATCGGTATCGTTATCAATGAGCGCTTCGCCATGAACAAACATCTGCAAGCGTTTAAACTGGCGCATATCGATCGATACGTTTTTATATACCGCCCGGGCATCTGCCGGTGCCAGATTAAGCACTTTCAATACCATCGACTGCTCGTTAAGCTGAGTAATCTGCGACTGACCCGGATCAACCACACGGGTTACTCCCGGAGGCATTACATAATTCACCGGCACAGAACCGGCATTTTCTTCAATATTGACAACCGATACGTCCAGCTGTCCATTCGTAATCGGAGGCACACCGGTCTTATAAAGTGGATTCGAATAAGTACGCCAATCCCCTCGCATCAGTTCAAGCGATGCGAAACGCAAATGGGTATCTTTCTTAAATCCGGTCATAAACATACGCATGAAACGAATCGTCTTAAAGTCTCGAATCGACCCGATCTGTTTTTCATAATCGCGCAAAGGCACTTTAAACTGATACCAGTTTACCGTTTCCTCTTTACCGTTACGAAGACGCACCTTTACACTTTTCTTATCCGATACGAAGTTCTGTCCCACCTGTAAATCTTGTTGCCGTAAAGAGATACGGTATTGGAAATAACGCTCATATTCATTCAGCGTATTATCCTGATTAATATCCTCAACATCCGGTACCGTTTTTGAAGACACATCATATTTTTCAGGAGAATCTTCAGACGCAGTCGAGTTGCCCTCCACCCCATTATAATGCTTATAACGAGAAAGGATATCCAATTGGCGATCATCATAATCCGATCCGCGGAAATGGTGAAAATTATCACCCGCCGGGTCATTCAAAGCAGAAAACGGATCCTGCTGCATCTTCTTAAATCCTTCCGGTGAAAGCCGGTTCTGGATTTGCTCAAAATAGTTCCGATAAGTCGGGAAATTATATTCATCAGCATTACTTAGCCCGTCAAAACCCACGTCTTGCTTAGCACGAGCGCCGGGCGCATTTTCAAAAGCATACACCGTAGAGGTTCTTCGCGATACACGCCCCCATACAGTCGAAGCCAAATAAGTCGTATCCCCGTCAATAGGCAATCCGTTTTCAAACGCCTTCATCCCATCTTTCAGAATATCTTCCGACACCTCACCCAGATTGAAATAAAGATCCCCGCCATTTACAGCAAGCGTATCGTAAATAAACGGATCCATCATCCAGAACTGAATATATTCGTAGTTATTGGCTTCGAAATCGGTATTTTCCATTTTACGCATCATACCGCCCCAGCGTTTCTCCGGATTTGTCAGATCTCCAAGCTCATCAATACCATCCACATCCAGGTTATACGGGCCACGTTCGGTAGGATAATACGACATATTCAAAACCGTCAGAATGCCCGACTCACCATAATTCAGCTCTTTGTTCGGATAAATCTCACTATAATTTACCTCGCGCACATAATGATTCGACAACTGATCATGATCTTTCTTTATATGCGACGGTGTCAGCGTAGATGTTTTTTGCGTAAACAAGCGGTCAATATAATACCAGCTCAATAAAGCCCGGTTCTGACCATAACGCACATCATTCGAAAGTCCCGCCTCCGGGAACAATGCATTCGCAGAGGGATCGTACGGAGTCGAAGCCAATTGCCATGCATAAGGTGTTCGCAAATCAAGAGAAGATTGCGAAGATTCAAAGTCATCCAGATAAACTTCACCTTTATCTTTAATCGTTTTTGAATGGCCCGGTATCAGCTGAGCATATTCTGCCGTCAAAGAGAAAGTAGAAGGAGCCGTAGCATTTACCCAAGGAATTACACCGATGGCATTTGTCAGCCACATATATTCGGTTTTGTAATTCATATTCAGCCCGTAGATGGTATTCTTCAGCGGAATATCATCCATCGTCACTTTATTCGTAAGCGGCTTTTCCGACAAATGCATCACAGTACCTCCAAACGTAAAGTTTTTCGAGTAATTGTATTGCATATCGAGCCCCATCATCGTTTTGCGCTGCATGCTAAACATCGACTGGCTTTCGAGCGATACACTGATATTGGTCCCCGACTCCAGAATACTTTGGTTCAGGATTGTCACCACACCCATGGTATAATCGACCGTATAGTCCGTATTCTCGGTCAGCTGCATCCCTCCGGCCGTCACCACTACCGATCCGCGCGGCACATTCATCGCATTCAAGCTGATTTCTGCTCCCGACGAGGCACGATACTCCCCTTTCATTCGGAATTTGTTTTTCTCCGCTATTTGGCGCGCCACCGTCAGCGTCGAATCATATAATTCAAAATAACAGTATTTTTTCGCCAGTACCGGATCGCCGATTTTCTTGGCAAGATAAGTACCGAATGGTTCTACGGATGGAAAAATCACACGTCCCGTGGCCGATTGCACCGTAAATCCCTCCACATAGTCAAAATAGCTATCCGGATTTGTTTCGTTATTTCTGTCCAGACGATCGAGGTTCATTACCCGCAACAACAACTGATCACGGATATTTCCGGCTTGGATATAGTTCAGATATACCCCAGCCGTATCACTCATATATTGAATATCCAGTCTGAATTTTTCTTTTTGCAACTGATACGCGCCTGGTAGCGCATATACGTTTTTCATCATCAGATCCCACATCGGCAACTCCGGATTCACCGACGTTCCTTTCAAGAGCTTCAGATAAAGAGATTGCTGTGTATCTTCGTTGGTCGAGGTAAATTCCCCCACCTGATAAACCTTTCCATTAATCGTATACTCGTATGCCACAGCCAATACCTCATCCGGATTCAGCTTCGATTTCAACGAAACATACCCTAACTGTTTATTCAGGATATACTCGTTTTCAGTCATCTTTCGGGCACTCTCCACTTTCTCATAGTCAGAACCGCCCTCAATGCCATACACTGCCAACGGGGCCAACGCCTGCGTCACCTGATTAATGTTTCGCGCAGCCGGATAGTCATTGATAATCGTACGATACAGGTTATTCGCATCATTAAAAGGGATAGTCAATCCCGACTGAGCCACCCAATATTTATTCGCGATATGGGTTGATTCGCCCAAATCCATAAAGGCCACCATATTACGCGCCTGATCATAATTACCGCGCTTGTTGGTTACCCACACCTCGATACGGCTAATTTCAATACCGGAAGACACATACGGCAGTTTTGAAACAAACTGATCATAATTATCCCGGAAATAGTGGGCCAAAAAGAAATGGCGGTCTTCATCATAGCCGTCGGCCATAAATTCAAACGAACGGGTCTGTGCCCCCCCTTTCGAATTAACCGTCTGAGTCGTCGATTCCTGCTGAGCCAATAACGCAGTGATATTCAGTTTTCCAAATTGCAACGCAGTTTTTACCCCGAATAAAGCAGCCCCCCCGCGAATCAACGATGATCCGGTAGTCATGCTTACGTTACCCGCTTCCAGCGATTTAATAATTTCATCCTCTTTTCCCTGATATGCCAGTTTCAATTGCTTTGAATCAAAATCGAATGTAGCATCCGTATTATAATTCATCGCAAAGCTCATCTTATCGCCGACTTTGGCATTTACGTTAAGCTGAATCTTTTCATCAAAATCAAAGAAAGTCTTACTGCGCGATTTGGCAGGCAGCGTCGGATTATCTACTTTATTCGATTTCAGTCCGAACGAAATTTCCGCAGAACCCTGCGTTTTCAACTGTACCCCTCCCGGGCCAAATATTTTTTCAGCCGCACCAAGACCAAACTGCATATCCAAAAAGTTGAATTCACTTTTACCGTTCTTTTCAAATATATCCGCATTTTTCTGTCGGAAATAAGAACGCATCAATTGCTTTTCGGTATAATCCTTATATTCCTCGGCGGTCATGGTGATCGGAATAGAGATTTCCTGCGTACCGATTTTTGTACGGAACACATAAGAACCTGTTCGTGGATCATACTCCACCTCCTCTTTGATATTTTCGGGCTGTTTCAAATCGAGCGGCGACTGATAATCAAGGTCCTCCGTTTTTTCAGGCACCGTCTTGCGTACAGGGAATGGCGTTTTAACCGAGTCCGTTACTTCCTGCGGAAGCTGTGGAATCGGGAAAGCATACATCTCCGCATGTGTAAATGCAGTAAAGGCGGAACAGATTCCCATCCCGCCTATCAATATGAATAGTATATAAAATAAATATCTGAGTTTTTTTGACATTGAAGGTTACAACATTTTCAACGCGGCTTTGATTACTTGCTCCACTTTTAATGTTGGATCCTCTTTCAGGATCGCCGTAATACATTTCTGGGATACATTTTGCGGAAAGCCCAACATCACCAGGGCTGCCAATGCTTCTTCAGAAACCGCAGGGTTCATCGTTACATTATTCTCTAACGTAATACCCCCCGTTTTTATTTTATCCGTTAGGTCAACAATTATGCGTTGAGCGGTTTTTGCACCGATTCCCTTCACACTTTTAAGCATATTTTCATTTTTGGAGGCAATCACATTTTCTAATTCCCCCGGAGAAAGCGACGACAAAATCATGCGTGCCGTATTCGGCCCCACTCCCGACACTGAAATCAAAAGCAGAAACAGCGATCGCTCATGCCGGTCGATAAAACCAAACAGCGTATGAGCATCTTCCCGAATCACTTCATAAGCATATAATTTAGCACTTTTCCCTACACCCAATGCCGAATAGGTATTCAATGATATATTCAATAAATAACCTAACCCATTGCATTCGATCACCGCCGAAGTAGGGGTCAATTCAGTAATTTCTCCTTTAACGTATTCTATCATAATGAGAATGTAAAAATCTATGTCAAATTAAGTAAAAAACCGCCAAAATCCGAAATTAAACCGTTATAAAAAGAGTGCCTCCCCGAAAACTAAACTTTTCAGGAAGGCACTTTACAGACTTTTCAAGCTTCTATGTTATTTATTACCGACAGATTCATCCTTTGCCCCTTCGGCCGGAGGGGTAGGCGTATTCGAAGCAAACACCCCATAAACACCATGCGGGGTGTTGTTAAAATCCTCTGGCGAAATCTTTTTACGGTCCATTGCCCGCCATGCGAAAAATGCATAGATAACCACAATCGGCAACAGAATAGACACATAAGACATCACCTCGAGCGTAAACAAGCTCGATGAACTATTATAAATAGTTAGCGAACTTTGCAAATCGGCTGTAGACGGATAATAAGCTGTATTATTAAATCCCAAGCTCATAAACAAACTCAGAACCACCAATAACACACCCGACGCCTCATACCAAAACGCATTATGATATCCCTTTTTCAGGATCGACAGCCCGATAGAAAGCAACACAAGTACTACCCCTATCAAAAACAAAATGCCCAGATAAGGAAGATGCACCATATTGATCAGATATTTATATTTTTCCAAATATACAAGCCCGGTTTCCGGATTTACAGAATAACCGTTCGACAAAAAAATCCAGATAACAAAACTCAAAAAGAACACCAGGAAAGGAACGGTATTTATAATGATTGATTTATGGCAACGCATATTGATATTCGCATCATTAATATTGAATATCAGATACATTGCTCCTCCAATACGGGATAAAAATACCAGGGCGGCTCCCAAAAGCAAATTCGGCAAATGAGTAAATGCTTCCAATCCATGATATGGGGTAGCCCACGTCGAAATCACCGGCATAAACGTATCGGTGATATTTCCTTTCTGAACATAAAACGGAGCCCCGGTAAACAACGTTGCCACGGCAACTCCGATACAAAACACACCTACGATACCATTGATATAAAGAAACATCTGATAGGTATGCTTACCCAAAAAGTTACCCGGTTTGTTCATGAACTCATAGGCAACCGCCTGTATGATAAAACTAAACAGAATAATCATCCATAACCAATACGCGCCCCCGAAACTGGTCGAATAATAGAGCGCGAACGAGGCGAAGAAAGCGCCACCGAATACGACAAGCGTTGTAAAAGTCAGCTCCCATTTACGGCCCAGCGAATTCAGAATCATTTTCTGTTCCAAATCGGTTTTCCCTACTCTTAGCAACAAAGTTTGTCCCCCTTGTACAAACATCAGGGCTACCAACAGTGCGGCCAACAGAGAAATCAAAAACCACCAGTAATGCTGTAATAACATTAATTTATCCATAATAATCAGGCTTTTTTTATTAATAACTTTCGTTTACAGGCACTTCCTCAAATTTCTCCTTTTTAATCTGAAGTACTATAATCCAGATATCCGCAATCAGTAATGCTGTAAAAAGCACCAAAAACATCCAGAAAGTAGCCACTACATTACCCGGCGACAAACGCGAGATAGAAGCAAAAGTTGGCAATATATCCTGTATGGTCCATGGCTGACGTCCCATTTCGGCCGTTACCCATCCCGCTTCGGACATGATATAAGCAAATGGCAAGCTAATTAAAGCCACCCACATCAACCACCGGTTTTTCGTTCCGGTCGACGTTTTTCTACCCAGCAATAACCAGACTACAATAAAGAAAAGAACAAAATAGGCTCCTAAAAGCACCATCGCATGAAAAGCATAAAAAACAAAAGGCACATTTGGAATTACCTGCTCAACCTTTTGCACATATCCATAGCCAAAGTTCGGATAATTGGTTTCCAAAATGCGTGCATTCAGCGCAGCGTCCGCTTCTCGGCCCTCTTC
>JAVVPN010000026.1:0-37745 GCA_036655755.1 Bacteroidales bacterium
ATATAAAGGGCGCATTTATACTTTAATGTAAAAAATAGATTATCAATAAATGAAAGATAACAGAAAACTGATTCTGCCGGTTGTTCTTTTAACGATGGCATTGTCTGCGACCGCTCAGGCTGAAAACGAGAAGCTATTTTATACATTCGGACAATTGAAGAATCGGAATGGTTGGCTGAACTCGCAGAATGCGGCCGGACTGGCTACTTACGGTCAAGAAAACTTTACACAGGCCGCGATATCAGGCGTTTTTACAGAGGGATCATTGCGGAATGTATATGATCCGGTAAAAGAAAATGACTACCAGCTGAACGTACGTTCTTACCGAAGACTGAACGATGTGATGCTTTATGGGCAGATTGTTTTTGATTATGATTTAAAGAAAGATCAGCAGTGGACCTCTATGACCTATCCGGGCAGCTCCCCTTTGCACATTGCGGATAAAACACCGGGAACGCAGACTTGTGAAACCTATTTTATCGACGGAGGAATCGGTGTGCCTGTGGGAGCCGGTTTTACTTTTGGGGGCTATTTTGACTTTAAAGGGGTAAGCAACGCTAAAAAGAAAGATATCCGAAATAAAAACAACTTCAGCATCTATCACCTCAAGCCATCGGTTATGTGGGAGAAAGGCAACTTTCGCCTGGGTGCTAATTATAGCTTCGGCTCAGAAACCGAGAAGATAGAATGGCTGGTGTATGGCGATAAAATGCAGCACGAGGTATTCTTTTTTGAGGGATTATGGTTCGGGCCGAGTGAAATTACGAGTGCATCGGTTACCGATCGCCGCTTTGAACGTTCTTTACAAGAGGGGGCGATGCAGTTGGAGTATGCCTCTAATACGATACGTTTGTTTAATCAGTTGCGTGTAAATAAAGAACAACTTGATGTTTATCTTAAAGTTGACGAGGAGCGGGGCGGCGAAAATAAAAAGGCAGGTTATGTTTACGATGGGCAATTATGGATGCCGGGTGCTCTTTTTAACCATTCTTTAAAATGGCATGCTAGTCATGGTTTTGTGAAAAGTTATCAGAATCTGCAGCAACGCGAAATGGTAAACTATGTTTATCAATATGTGCAGTACGGTACGATTTTGCGTTATACCCAATCAGACTGGAATACAGGCTTATCCTACGAATTGTTGCGTATGCGCGACAAAGCAGAGTGGCGTCAGAACTGGCGTTTGCTGATTGAGTCGGGCTTCTCTTATCGCGAACAGAAATTCAGAGCTTATCCTACTGTTTTTTCACAACAGATCCGGCAGGCTTATGTGACGCTTGGCTTCGATAAAAACTTGCTTTTCTCTTCAGGTATGCTTGATCTTGGTATCAAAGCTTGTTGGCAGACCGGATGGGGAGATCCGCTCCGGATCACTGACCCTGAATCAACCAATGGTTATAAATATCAGGAGGAACTGCAGCAGGCCGAATATGCTTATCTGACGGCTCAGACACTGGGGACAGAGGTGTCCGTGAAATACACATGGTTTCAGAATCCTACCTACGGCTTTGCTCCCTTTGCAAAAGCATCCTATGTTTACCGGGAGGCAACCAACCGGGCTGCGCAGGATAAAAGCCGGAGCCATATAGAATTTGCACTTGGGTTAAATTTTTAAACCTTATATTTAAATGACATTAAAACAGATTACGGCCGGATTTCTATTTGCCGTTTTGGCACAAGGAGTACGTGCTGATGAAGGAATGTGGCTGATGACCCAGTTTCAGGAAACCATCTATCCGAAGATGAAGAAAATGGGCCTTTCGTTAAAGCCGGGAGAGATTTATAATGAAGAGAAAGTCTCTTTGAGCGATGCGATCGTAGCGATTGATGGCGGAAGCTGCTCGGGCAGTATGATCTCAAATCAAGGATTGCTCATTACCAACCATCACTGTGCTTATGGTGATGTGCATGCCGCAAGCACATCCGAACAAAATTATCTTGAAGACGGATTCTGGGCCGGAGCGCATCCCGAAGAGTTGCCCATCGCAGGCAAAACCGTTCAGTTTCTGCGTCGTATCATTGATGTGACCGATGAGGCACAGGGTGAGATGGACAAACTTGAAAAAGAGGGTTTCACCGGAATGAAGGGGCGTCGGATAGCACGCATATTGGAAGAAAAATATGCAAAAGAAACCGGCATGAGTGCGCAGTTGGCCTCCATGTGGAAAGGCACGAAATATTACCTGTTTTTATATGATGAGTATAGTGACGTCCGATTGGTAGCCGCTCCTCCCGTTTCGATCGGAGCGTTTGGAGGCGAGCAGGATAACTGGCAATGGCCTCAACACAAGGGCGATTTTGCGATGTATCGCGTTTATACCGCCCCGGATGGTTCTCCGGCTACCTATAGCCCTGAAAATGTACCGTTAAAACCACGCCGAGTACTCGATATCTCTTCGAAAGGGATAAAGGAGGGCGACTTTACGATGATACTCGGATATCCGGGACGCATACAACGTTATGTTTCTTCTTTTGAAATCGCCGAAAAACAATTCATCAATAATCCTGTGATTTGTGATTTGCGGCGCACGAAACTTGAAATCTGGAAAAAATACATGGATATGGATCCGGATACGCGTCTGAAATATTCCGACCGTTATTTCGGAACGAGCAATGTGACCGATTATGCACGCTGGGAAAACAAATGCTTTTATCGCTATGATGTGAAATCACTACGCGAAGAGGAAGAAAAAGAGTTGGATGCATGGCTCAAAGCTGATCCTGCAAGACAAAATCAGTACGGCAACCTGATTGAAAATCTGCGTGCAGCCTATACTTTGCGTGAAGATATAATGCGTCAGAAAGCGTATTACCGCGAAGGGTTGGCTACGGCTTCCGATCTGCTTAATATTTCGCGCCGCCTGACATCGTTGGCCTCCGACATGAAGCGACTGGAGATTACTACGCTGCAACCGGGGGATTCGTTGTTGACCGAATTTCTGAACAGAATGGATCGCATCCTTTATGCACAGATCAACCTCGAAGCCGATAAAGAAGCCTTTGCCACACTTTTGAATAGCTTCCTGACACATGTGCCTGCTAAATTTTACGGAGAAGCGATGATGAAAGTGTGTGAAGCCTATCAATATGATGCAAAAAAAATAGCAGATTACCTGTTTGATACATCGATACTCGCAAATCGGGATCGTTTGCATCAGTTTTTCTCCGTGCCGCGTACTGCCGATGAATTTACCGACGATATCGCTATCACCTTGACCGAATCAGTGCGGATCGTTAATTTCAATCAAGTACAGAAAGCTCTTGAAGATTCAACCTCATTGAAGGGTGACGAGCGGGAAGCGGAATACGTACGTGCCCTTTACGCCATGCGCGCCGATAAGAAAATGCCGCAGTATCCGGATGCCAACTCAACGATGCGCCTTACTTATGGCACCGTAGGAGGTATCAGTCCGTCGGATGGTATTCATTATGCTGCCAAAACCACTATTCAGGGGTATCTTGACAAATGTGATCAGAGCGACTATGAATTTCAGGTGCGCCCCGATTTGTTGGAACTGATCTATGCAAAGGATTTCGGACGATGGGCCGAAAAAGGCACATTGCCTGTCAATTTCCTAACCAACCAGGATATTACGGGAGGAAACTCCGGAAGCGCGGTGCTCAATGGTAAGGGTGAGGTGATAGGGTTGGCTTTCGACGGCAACCGCGAGAGTATGGCCGGCGATGCTTATTTCCATCCCGAGCTATCCAAAACAGTGTGCGTGGATATCCGTTTTGTATTGTGGCTCATTGAAAAATACGGTAAATCAGGCTATTTACTGCAGGAGATGAATATTAAGTAAGTGCATTTGTAATCTAAATGTAACTCATTTTATAACCCGCTATATTTCTTTCACATTATCTTTGCCGCTGATCAAAAATTTAACGATGTCTATGCAATTAAAACACATCTTTCCGGCAATTATCTGTATGATTGCTGTTTGTAGTTCTGTGCACGAAACGAAGGCTCAGACAAAGAACACGTTTAAATCAATGTTTGAAGAGGACTCCATGTACGTGAATCCTACCGATCAGGCATTGTTGAATCAGTTGCGCAATATGCCCAATATCGAGGTGGGAAAGGGTATTACCTTCCAACCCAAAGATAAATGGTATAAACTGACCATGCGTATCCGTATGCAGAATATGGTGGGGCTCTATTTTGACGATCATTTTTCATTAAACAAAACCGAAGCGCAGGTAAAACGACTTCGCCTGCGTTTCGACGGTTATATTTATTCGCCCAAACTGACTTACTCTATTCAGTTGGGCTTTACTCCGTACGATGCCAAACCATTGCCAAATGAGAATATGAATATGGTGCGTGATGCGATGATCTATTATATCCCGAACGCTTCGTGGAATATCGGGTTCGGACAAACGAAGATCAAAGCGAACCGTGCGCGTATCAACTCGTCGAGTGCATTGCAGTTTGTGGACCGGTCGATCGTAAACTCCGAATTTAACATCGACCGCGATTTCGGTTTCTTCGGCGAATACAACACCCGCTTGTTTGGCGATGTGAACATGGTGGCCCGAGGGTCGGTAACCAGCGGTGACGGACGTAATTTCCAGGGAGCAACCAAGAGCGGATTTGCTTATACCGGTCGTCTGGAATTGTTTCCGTTAGGTCGATTCAAAGCGTATGGGGATGTGTTCGAAGGCGACTTTGAGCGCGAGCAGACTCCTAAACTGTTAATAGCAGGGGCATATAGCTACAATGACCGGGCGAAACGTCTGCGCGGACAATCGGGTGAGCTGATTGCAGGCGATCAGACACGCGACCTGTCGAACTATTATGTGGATTTGATCTTCAAATATCGCGGTTTCGCTTTCTATACCGATTGGATGGGACGTATCTGCAACGATCCGTTTATCAAGGTTGATGATCAGGTGAAACAGACTATCTTCTCGGGAAGTGGTCTGAATGTGCAGACCAGCTACTTGTTTCCAAAGAAATGGGAGATTGCTTTGCGTAACTCTACCCTTTTCCCCGAAAAGAAGGTGCAACCCAATATCGGATACGAACGTTCCAATCAATCTACTTTTGGGATAACCCGTTATATCCTGGGACATAATCTGAAAGTGCAGGCTGACGCTTCATACAATTATAGAAAGGGAATGCCGAAAGATAGTTACAATCGTTATGAATTCAGATTCCAGGTAGAACTGGGATTCTGACAAGAATACTTTCCGCAAACAAACGGACAGAAACGCTCGAAAATAGTGTTTCTGTCCGTTTTTTGTTTATCATCTCTTCTTCTCTCCGCGTGTCGTGCGTACGGTATTAAGCCCCTGATGAAATAATTATTACGGAAAAGAATACCGAAATTCTATAGAAAAGCATTCGAATCTGTAATTGTTTTAATATGCTGATATATAGTTATTTGTTTGTTGTTGGTGTAGTAGTGTAGTGGTTAATAGAATCTAATAAATCAGCGTGTTGTATTATTGTAAAGGCAAAATGTTTGTAAAGAGTTGCTGTTCTATTGTTTATTTGCTTTCGAATAAAATTGAGATACCCCAGCTCGGGTATGTAAATGGCGCATTTGAATGCAGATATTAAAAAACAGATATATACAAATGAATAAAAAGATCGTTCTCGGAGCTTTTACGGCAATCTTGCTGGCGTCCGGATGTACGGAAAAGCAAACTGCCTGGAAAAGTTTTTCAGGAGACAAGCGCATTGAACAACGCGTTGATTCGGTACTGGCATTGATGACCCTTGAAGAAAAAATCGGGCAGATGACACAGTTCTCGAGCCACGATGATATTACAGGGCCCGTGATGAGTCAGGATATTGATCCTTACTTACGCAAAGGATTGGTAGGTAGTATCTTTAATGCGGCAAATGCCGACGGAATCCGTCAGTTGCAGGAACGTGCCCTGGCAGAGTCGCGATTGAAAATCCCTGTATTGTTCGGATACGATGTGATACACGGGTTCAAAACGATCTTTCCGATGCCATTGGCCGAATCTTGCTCGTGGGATCTGGCTCTTATGGAAGAGAGCGCTGCCATTGCTGCAGAGGAAGCAGGTGCAGCCGGGCTGAACTGGACGTTTGCTCCCATGGTAGATATCGCACGTGATGCCCGTTGGGGACGTGTGATGGAGGGTGCCGGTGAAGATGTGTATCTGGGCTCACTCATCGCAGAGGCACGTGTAAAAGGCTTCCAGGGTGAAACCTGGCAGGATTTAGGCAAACAAGAAAAGATTCTTGCTTGTGCCAAGCATTTCGCGGCTTATGGTTTTGCCGAGGCCGGACGCGACTACAACACGGTGGATATGTCTGACCGCACATTGCGTGAAACGATTTTCCCTCCGTTCGAAGCAGCTAAAAAAGCCGGTGTCGCTACGTTTATGACCGCTTTCAACGAAATCGGGGGTGTACCTTCTACCGCAAGCAAATACCTTTATACAGATGTATTGCGCAACGAATGGAATTTCAACGGATTCGTGGTAACCGACTATACGGCAATCAATGAGCTTGTTCCTCACGGGGTAGCAAAAGATAATGCGGAAGCAGCAATGAAAGCGGCCAACGCAGGGATCGATATGGATATGACGGGTGGTGTGTTTCTTGAGCACCTGAAAGGGCAGGTTGAAGCCGGCCTGGTGAAAGAGGAAACAATTGATGCCGCAGTGCGTCGTATTCTTGAAATGAAGTTTATTCTCGGATTGTTTGACGATCCATACAAATATCTCGATGCGGAGAAAGAGAAAGCAACGATTCTGAAACCGGAATTCCTGGCTGCATCACGCAAAGGGGCACAGCGTTCAATCGTATTGTTGAAAAATGACAATGCTTTCTTCCCGATTAAGAAAGAGGATCGCAAAACGGTGGCTCTGATCGGGCCGATGGTCAAAAACCGTATCAGCATGAACGGTGAGTGGGCCGGCCGCGGTTATCGTGACCAAAGTGCATCGTTGTTTGACGGTTTAACCGAAAAATATAAAGATTCAAATGTGAAGTTCATCTATGCCGAAGGGTGTGATGAGATTACTACCGGAAAAGAGGGATTTGCGCAGGCGCTTGCCGCCGCACGTCAGGCCGACGTGATTCTTTTGGGAATGGGTGAAGATTTCAACTGGTCGGGCGAAGCTGCTTCACGTACCGATATCAAACTTCCCGGAGCACAGCAGGACTTGCTGAAAGAGTTGAAGAAACTGGGTAAGCCGATGGGATTGGTATTGATGAACGGACGTCCGCTTGATCTTTCATGGGAAGATGAAAATGTAGATGGAATCATGGAAGCATGGTACCTGGGTACGATGGCCGGCCATGCCATGGCCGACGTGATAGCGGGCGATTATAATCCGTCAGCTAAGCTTACGATGTCGTTTCCTCGTAACGTAGGTCAGTTGCCATTGTATTACAATCAAAAAAATACGGGACGTCCGCTTCCGGCAAACGATCCGAAAATGGATTACAAATCCTCTTATCTGGATGTTGCCAATACGGCACTTTATCCGTTCGGACACGGATTGAGCTATACGACTTTCCGTATCTCTGATATGAAACTCGATAAAACAGAGCTAAAGCGTGGCGAAACGTTGATTATTACAGCCAATGTATCGAACACAGGTGATGTTGATGGTGAAGAGATTGTGCAATTATATATACGCGATGTAGCCGCTTCGGTTACTCGCCCTGTTAAGGAACTAAAAGGTTTCAGTAAAATCGCCTTGAAAAAAGGTGAATCAAGAGAAGTGAAGTTCACGCTGACCGAGCAGGATTTGGAGATCCTCGATCTGGAGATGAACAAGAGAGCGGAAGCTGGTGACTTTAAGGTGTGGGTCGCAACTTCTTCCGCAGACGAATCGAATGAGGCTGCTTTTTTGCTAAAGGATTGATAGCCTTATTTGTAGATTTATTTTAATCAATAGCAGAGGGGATGCCACAAGCATCTCCTCTTTTTTTGCTTCGAATCCATCCTTTCAGCCCTCACTAGCCCTGATGCTATATTGACAAATCCCGGCTCTTACCTTTTTAAAGGGGGGCTTGCACTTCAGTGTTTGATTCGTTCGGAGCTGTTTTTTGCTGCATCAAGAGCATGAGTGTGCGCCAAGAGGGGCAGAAGTCATATAAAGTTCATCTTCTGCTTATTTAATAGTTTAAAAAATTGGTAATAAGTAGTAATTCTTTTTAGAATACTCCGCAGAGTAGTTAATTTCACCCCCGTATCTAACCGAACTATCATAAAAACGAATATGAATCTACGCCTGTTAGCACTCTTAATATTATCTATTTTATATACAACGCTGTTTGCCGCCTCCCCTGCATTGGCCGATCGTCATCGCACAAATATCGTAAATGTTCCGGCCAGCCGTTACGGCGCAGGATATAAAAACTGGGGTGTCACAACCGACGCCGAAGGACGCGTATATGTTGCAAATAACAATGGTCTGCTCGAGTACAACGGAGTAAAATGGCGCCTTTATACTGATGCTCCCTGCGCTATCATGCGCTCGGTGGTAGTTGGTAAGGATAATCGTATCTATACGGGCGGATTTCGTGAATTCGGTTATTGGGAGCGCGATGACAATGGCGTTTTACACTATACCTCCCTTTCGGATCGGATTACTGAGGTTGAGTTTAAGGATGAAGATATCTGGCGAATCTGTATAGTGGGAGAGGAGGTCTATTTTCAGTCATTCTCACGGATTTACCGATATAACGGAAGTGAGGTGCGCGTAATTGATCCCAACCGTTTCATTATGTTTTTGCAGGAGATCGACGGGAAACTTTATATAGAGCAAAACGGCACCCTTATGACGGTAAAAGAGCAAGGTTTGCAGCCGTTGGTGAAGCTTGGCGTAAATTCGGTGAAGGTGATTTTACCTTTTGAAAACGGTGAGCTGCTTTTAGGGGCTGATTCGGGTGAATTATTTCGTTTGAAAGACGGAAAGCCGGTGGTTTGGGCCCCCGAACTTACCAAAGTGTTGAAGGGTAATGATTTGAATTGTGCCATTCGTCTCTATTCGGGCAACTATCTTTTCGGTACGTTGGGAAATGGTGTTTTTGAAACTGATTCCGACGGAAAGTTGCTGCATCACTACTTTACAGGTAACGGGTTACAAAGCAATTCGGTGAATGCGCTTACGCAGGATAGCCGGGGCAATGTGTGGGTTGCCATGGATGCCGGAGTAGCCAAACTGGAGTTTAATTCGCAGATTAATTATTTCATGGACCCTGCTAACGAGTTGGGTTCGGTTTATACCGCACGTATATTTGCCGGAAATCTCTATTTAGGTACAAACAAAGGATTGTTTTATATCCCCGTGGGAGAACTGTATTCGGCCAATCCGTTTGGTTCGCTGAAACGCGTAGCAGGGAGTTTGCATCAGGTTTGGGATCTTGAGGTTTTTAATAATGAACTGCTGTGCGGCGACAATATGGGAGCCTTTCAAGTTGAGAATACGCAAACAGCCCGTTATATTTATGAGGGATCGGGTGTTCTGGCAATGCGTGGAATACATAACAACAGCAGCGTATTACTCGCTACCTATCATACTCCAGTGTTATTGAGCCGCAACGCGGCGGGCAAATTTCTTTTTGACTCTCATCTCTCTGACTTTGCAGGAGTATCCAATACCGTAGATGTCGATAACCTCGACTTTATCTGGATGGGCCATCTCTACAGCGGATTATTCCAGAATATCCTTGAGCCGGAGAGCAACCGGTTGAAACGAGTGCGTTACTTTTCATCCGAGATGTTTGGTGAAAAAGGGATGCCCGTAAAGGTAAGTCGTCTGGGGCATCGTACGTTATTCATACATGACGATCGTTTTTTCTTTTATAATGAATTGTCAAAAGAAATTGAGCCATTCAATTTACTCAATGATTTGCAGCTACCTGTAAAACGGATCAATAAGATTGTGGGAGTGGATGATCACACGTATTGGGTAATCGGGAAAAACTCATTTGCCATACTGGATTATGTCAATGGAAACGTGAAGGTATCCGATATCGGATACTTTGATGATAAGCGTTATTCGACAGTAGATGATTATGAAAACATGGTGCCGCTCAATGACACCACAAGCCTGATCTGCCTTAACAACGGATTTGCTCTTTACCGCCATGATGATGCAGTGTCTGCAAATAACACCGGAGATGTATATGTTGATCGTGTAACGGTATCCGGACATAATCGCACGCATGCTTTGCCACTTCATCCGAAGGAGAGGGTACAGTTGAAATCGGGCGAAAATAATATATCATTTGATATTGCTTCATATAATAATCCGGATTGGAACGGCTATTATTCTTATATGCTTGAAGGGATCGATTCGACTTGGTCGAAGCCGGTCAAATTACCGGTTTTAACCTACGAGCGTCTCCCGAAAGGAGAATATCGTTTGCGTTTGCGCTCAATCAACGGAGAGGAAATAAAAGCAGAAAATACCGATGCCGGTTATGCTTTTTCGATTCTTCCTCCCTGGTACTTGAGTAAGCTGGCCATTTGTATATGGATGCTGTTGGCGGTAACAGGTGGCTATCTGATCTATCGCTTTATTCGTAACCGGCATAAGATAGAACTGCGTAAACAGGCCGAGAAAAATGAAGAGCTGCGTGTGCGTGAGAAAAACAGCATGCTTGAGCAGATGGTAAAACATAAGAATAACGAATTATTCCAGATAACAGCGACCATGTTGCGTAAAAATGAAATGATGGCCGAAGTTAAAAATGAAATTGAAAACTTCAACAGCAAGCATCCTGACTCATCGATCGGACGTAAGCTCAATCGAATCGTGCGCACGATGAATGATGAAACTATCGCGCGCGAAGACTGGAGCTTATTTATCATGCACTTCGAACAGACGCACGAAAACTTCTTTAAGAATGTAAAGGAAGCATATCCTTCGTTTACGCCTGCCGAACTGAAATTGTGTGCTTGTCTGAAACTAAACCTTGCCACCAAGGATATCGCCTCGCTTTTGAATATTTCTGTCCGCGGAGTAGAAGCAGGAAGGTATCGTTTACGGAAGAAAATAGAGATTGATCCGAATGAAAATCTGAATGACTTCTTTATCCGGAACTTTTAAAAAGTGATTTAAATCGACTAAATTTATGTTGTAAAAAATAGTGTTTTTGTGTGTTGGTTATCAATTGGTTAAACATGGTTAAAGTAGTCTTGTCGTAGGCGGGTTATTTAGGCGAAGTAGAGGTGTCGAACTACTATATTCCCCGATGTTACGATTCTGTTTCTACATTCACCAACGGAAGACGAAAAAAGACTGATTCAGCGTCTGTCTTCCCGGGCGAAAGTGCCGTCCGAATTAACCTATTATAAAATTAATTTATCACACATGAGAAAAACATCACTTTTGTTCGTGCTGTTCATCCTCTCTTCAGTATTGGCTTTTGCTCAGCCTGCTATTGTCAGAGGGATTGTAAAAGACACACATGGTGAACCTCTGATCGGGGTAACTGTGCTTGTGAAAGGTACCACTCAGGGTACTGCTACAGATTTCGACGGAAATTACGAAATCAAAAACTTGCCGGAAGGAGCTGTGCTCCGTTTTAGCCAGATGGGTATGAAACCGCTAGAAATTACGGTAGGAGAAAAATCATCAATTAATGTGACCCTACAGGAAGATACACAGTTGCTCGACGACATTGTGGTTGTAGGTTACGGTACGGCTAAGGCGAAAGACCTTACGTCGCCGATTGCAAGTATTAAATCGGATGAGATTAACAAACTTGCTACATCTAACGCGATGCAGGCCGTTCAGGGTAAAATCCCGGGAGTACAGATCGTAAACAATGGTGAGCCGGGTTCCGGTCCTACTGTTCGTGTGCGTGGTGTGGGTTCTTTCGGAAACGATGCTCCGCTTTATGTGGTAGACGGTATGTTCTATGACAATATCGACTTCCTTAATCCTTCAGACATTGAAGATATGTCTGTATTGAAAGATGCGTCTGCTGCTGCTATCTACGGTGTGCGTGCTGCAAACGGGGTTGTATTGGTTACAACTAAAAAAGGATCTTTCGCTCAGGATGCCAAAATCACTTACAACGGATACGTAGGTATCCAGACTCCGACCAACATGATGAAAATGGCCAACTCTACGCAATACGCGCAGATGTTGCGTGAGAAAGATGTGGATGGGTCTCAGTTGGCTGTCTTAAACAAATCAATCGAATTATGGGGTGGCGAGAATGGAATTCCTGCTGCAAATACAAACTGGTATGATGAGTTGACGCGCAACGCGTTTATGCAGAACCATAGCGTTGATATTACAGGCGGAACCGAGAAAGCGGCCTATACGGTAGGTTTGAGCTATCTGAAACAGGATGGTATCATGAAGTATAACTCAGAATATGAGCGCTTCACTCTACGTACCAAAGGTGATTACAAACCATTCAGCTGGTTGAAAATCGGTACGAACGTGGTATTGGTAAAAGGTGACAAACTATCTGCTAACAATGATGCATGGTTGAAGGCTTATACTACGCCGTCGATCATTCCGGTACACGACTATAACAACGAAGCTGCTTCTGCTGAAAAATTCGCTTCGCCGATGGCTATCGGTCTGACAAACGGTTTGCTTGCCAACCCGATTGCTCAGGCGTATTATCAGAATGTAAACAATGAAGTATGGCAGGTATTGCCATCTTTCTATGCTGAATTTACATTCATTCCTTCTAAACTGACTTTCAAAACAACTTACTCTCAGGATATTCGTCTGGATCGTTTCTGGTCGTATACGCCGGCTTATTATGTAAGTCAGAATCAGAAAAGAGAGAAATCGTTCCTTGAAAAGGCCGACTCTTTCAACTTCAATCATGTAATCGATAATGTCCTTACTTACAATGATAGTTATGGCAAACACAACTATACAGTAATGGCCGGTAATTCGGTACGTGAAGAAAACTATCGTTATCTGAAAGCATCGGCAGAGAATGTTCCTGCAGGTCGTCCGGAATTCGGATACATCAATCAGGGTGACGAATCTACTCGTAAGGGTGCCGATAACGGAACAACATTCCATGGCGTATCATTCTTCGGTCGTGCTACTTATAACTACGATCATAAATATTTGCTTTCATTGACGATGCGTGCCGATGGTAGCTCGAAATACAATGAGAAATGGGGTTATTTCCCTTCAGTTGGTGCCGGATGGGTATTGAGCGAAGAGGGCTTTATGAGCGATCAGCGCGTATTCGATTTCTTGAAAGTACGTGCAAGCTGGGGTAAATTGGGTAACGATAAGAATGCGGCCAGCTCAGGTTTTGCCGGAAGCTCAAACACCAACGGTGCAATGGGCGACCAGTTGTTGCCAGGATATGTAAACCAGAACTCTTTCAGCTGGTTGAGCTGGGAGGTAGTAGACGAAACCAATGTTGGTCTTGAAGCTGCATTCCTGAATGACCGTTTACGTTTTGACGCCGATTATTACATTCGTACTACCAATAACGCAGTAGTAGCTTGTCCGCTTCCGATTACCGGAGAATTTGTTGACGGTAACTACGGTAAAATCCGTAACCAGGGTGTTGAATTGTCTTTGAACTGGAACGATAAAATCGGTAAAGACTTCACATACAGCCTTGGATTCAATATGTCTACGTTGAAAAACGAAGTGTTGGCATTGAAAGACGGAGTAAACTATATTCTTGGTGGTGATAAAAAACATCAGACGATTATTCGTCCGGGTGATGCGATCAATTCTTTCTACGGTTACAAAGTATTAGGTGTTTACCAAAACGAAGATCAGATTAAAAATGATCCTATAGCCATGGCAAACAGCCTACAGCCGGGAGATTTGATTTTTGAAGATGTGAATGGCGACAATGTAATCAATGGCGACGACCGTCAGGTATTGGGTTCTTCACTTCCGAAAGTGATGTACGGTGCAAATATCGCGATGAGCTACAAGAAGTTCGACTTCAGCATGTCGATGAATGGGGTAGCGGGCAATATGATTGCCAATAAAAAACGTTTCCTACGTTCTACTGAAAGCTTCATGAACTATGACATCGATATGATTACAAATCGTTGGCACGGAGAGGGTACTTCAAACAGATACCCGTCGGCAGCCGGAATGGATAAAACATGGAACATGGGTAACATGAGCTCGTTCATGCTTGAAAGCGGTAACTATTTCCGTATTCAGAACATGCAGTTGGGTTATACCTTCGATCATATCGGTCCGAAAAACAAAAAAGGAGCATTGCTTCGTCTTTATGTATCGGCCGACCGTCCATTCACTCATTTCACATACAACGGTTTCACACCTGAAATTGCAGGAGGTATCGACAACCAGACTTATCCGATGGCCTCTAACTATACATTTGGTGTAAGATTAACTTATTAATGATTAGATTCAAATGAGAAACATATTTAAAATATATACAATGGGTGCGCTCCTTACAGGCGCACTCCTTTCTACAAGCTGTTCTGATTATCTGGATAAATTTCCGGAAAACACAATGCCTGTTGAAGAGATTGATTATACCAATACTGCCGATGCCTATAAACCGGTTATGGGTATTTATACCACTTTAGGAACCAAAGCACGTGAGTGGGGCTTTCTGGGGATGATTGCCGTGCGTGGCGACGATGTGTATAAAGGTGGTAACGGACCGGGCGACCAGGGGTCGCTGAATAACTTCCGTGACTTCAATTATGGCGATGCAAAAAACTTCTGGGTTAGCAATAACTATTGGAGAGGTTATTACGATGTCGTGATTAAAGGAAACCTGGCGCTGACTTCTTTGGATCGCTATGCCGAACATGCAAATGATGCGGATAAAGCAAAGATTGAAGGCTATAAGCATGAGGTGCGTTTCTTGCGCGCTTATTCTTACTATCAGCTTGCGCGTATGTTTGGCGGAGTGCCTGTATTTACAGATAATAACAGCTCAGACGGATTCTACAAGAAATCGCACGAAGAAGTATTACGTTTCGTAATTGCAGAAGCGGAAGCTTGTGCTGCGACTCTTCCTGCCGTAATGCCGGTAGATATGGAGCATAAAGGGGCCGTAAGCCGTTACTCTGCGTTGGCGCTTAAAGCGAAAGCTGCTGCCGATATCCTTGATTATGCGAAAGTACTTGAGGCTACCACTCCTATCATCGCGGAAGCGAAAGCTGAACTGGAAGCTGATTATTACAACTTGTTCAAACTTGCGGGTAAATACAACCGCGAGAACTTGTTTGAAATTCAGTTTACATTTGCCGGAGCTGAAACGGGCGACTCATTCCTGTCGAACGAATTCTTTATTTTCCAGGGTCCGGGTGTTGGAGCGAATTTCCGCAGCAACAAAAAATTCGGGGCTAATAAAGATCAGAACCTTGGCGGTGGTTGGGGATTCCTGCCTGTAACTGAAGAGTTGAACGAGCTGATGATTGCGCGTGGCGAAAAAGTGCGTTATGAAACTACCGTATTGAAAACAACCGGCATGAAAGATGCTAACGGCAAAGAATTCAATATTACGGCAGACAACGATACTTTGTACGCAGGTAACGAAGGCAGCCCTACTATGTATAACGGAAAAGCGTATTCTCCTTCAAAAGAATTGCTTCGTAACGTGTATGGTGGCGACAAAAATATCCTTGTCTTCCGATATGCCGATATTTTGTTGCTTGACGCTGAAGCCAAAGTACAAACCGGCAAAAACGGAGACGAGTCTTTCAATAAAGTGCGTCGTCGTGCAGGTCTGTCTGAGTTAAGCAATGTAACATTCGATCAGATTATGGAAGAGCGTTTTGTTGAGCTTGCTTGCGAAAACGGAGAGCGTTATTTCGATATGGTTCGTACCGGAAAAGCCCTTACAGAATGGGCCGATCGTGGTCACGGCTATACTGCGGCTAAACGTTTCTACCCGATTCCTCAGGAACAGGTGGATTTGAACCCGAACCTTGCTGACTAAAAAATAATTTGAATAAATAGAAGAAAACATAACGGGGAATCCGTATGTTTTCTTCTATTTTGACTTTATGCGTATATTGCGCTCAATTAGATAATTACACATGCGTTACACCCTACTTTTTACGATAGTGGCCGCCCTTTTTACAGGATGTCACAACACTTCATCCGAGCAAGCCACGAGTAACCCGGATAATGGCGTAAGCCGTCCGGCTTCTTTTGCTTCCGATGATGAAATGCTTGATTATATTCAGAAAATACATCTCAACTATATGTGGGACGGAGCAGAGGTTACCTCCGGTCTGGCTCCTGAACGTATTCATCCAAACGGAATCTATCCGTCGAACGACCAGGATGTCATCACCATGGGTGGCTCCGGATTTGGTTTGATGGGATTGATCGTAGGGGTAGAGCGTGGCTTTATCGACCGTACGAAGGCCGTAGAACGTTTCCATAAAATCACCGACTATTTGGCGAAGGCTGACCGTTTTCACGGGGTATGGCCTCACTGGCTGATCGGGCCTACCGGTCGGACAAAAGGATTCGGAACCAAAGACGACGGAGGCGACTTGGTAGAGAGTGCTTTCCTGATGCAAGGGCTTCTGTGTGTACGCCAATACTTTATCAACGGGAATGCACGCGAGCAGGAATTGGTCGGAAAGATCAACAAACTGTGGCACGAGATGGATTTCAATTTCTATCAGCAGGATAATCACGATGTGCTTTACTGGCACTGGTCGCCAACTTACGGATGGCAAATGAATTTCCCGCTCGAAGGTTACAACGAATGTCTGATCGCGTATATTCTTGGAGCCGCATCTCCTACACATCCTATTCCGGCATCTGCTTATCACAAAGGATGGGCCCGCAACGGTACGTTTACTTCAGATGAAGCCCCATACGGGCACCCATTGCGTTTGCAGCACAACGCGCAGGCGGGAGGCGGCCCTCTTTTCTGGGCGCACTACTCTTATATCGGATTCTCTCCGAAAGGTACGAAAGACCGCTATGCGGACTTCTGGGAAGTAACCCGCAATCATGCTTTGGCCAATTATGCACACTGTGTAGCTAATCCGAAAGGCTATAGAGGATACAATGAAAAAAGCTGGGGGCTTACCGCCGGTTATTCAATCAATGGATACAGCGCCCACGATCCGCACAACGACCTGGGTGTAATTACACCTACGGCTGCGTTGTCGAGCTTCCCATATACACCTGAAGAGTCGATGGTGGCATTGAAACATTTTTACTTTGAAAAAGGAGATAAACTTTGGGGTAAATATGGTTTTTATGACGGTTTCAGCGAATCGGCCAATTGGTATTCGAACGGCTATCTTGCCATCGACCAGCTGACTATCGCACCGATGATCGAAAACTACCGAACAGGTTTATTGTGGAAACTGTTTATGAGTTGTCCCGAAGTACAAGACGGCTTGAAAAAGCTCGATATAACTTATACTGCTAATTAATTTAATAGAATAAAACGATGATGAAATACTTCTTATCGGGAGTTGCGCTTACTTTAGGTATGGCAGCTTCTGCGCAGAGCATGCAGTCGCGTACCTACTGTAATCCGCTGAATGTGGATTACACGTATATGATCTATAATTCGGCTGATGATAAATCATACCGTTCGGGTGCAGATCCGGCCGTAGTAGAGTTCAGAGGCGAATACTATATGTTTGTAACCCGCTCAATGGGTTACTGGCATTCGAAAGATTTGCTTAACTGGGATTTTATCCAGCCCGAAAAATGGTACTTTGAGGGTTCGAACGCACCGGCAGCCTGGAATTATAAAGACTCGGTGCTTTATGTAACCGGTAATCCGTCGGGAGCGATGAGCATTCTTTATACAGACAATCCGAAAAAAGGCGATTGGAAAGGGGTACCGTCTATTCTTTACGATTTGCAAGACCCGATGTTGTTTATCGACGATGACGACCAGGCATATATGTTCTGGGGCTCTTCAAATACGTTCCCTTTACGCGGAAAGAAACTGAATAAAGACAAACGCTTCTTGGTAGATGGCCCTACCACCGAGCTTTTCAAACTCGATATGGACAAGCATGGTTGGGAACGTTTTGGTGAAAACCATGCAGACACTACCCTGTCGGGCTATATGGAGGGTGCGTGGCTTACAAAGCATAATGGTAAATACTATATGCAATACGGAGCGCCGGGTACCGAATTCAACGTGTATGCCGACGGTGTGTACATGGCTGATCATCCTCTCGGCCCTTATACTTATGCTCCCAACAATCCGGTATCGTATAAACCGGGTGGTTGGATGAACGGAGCCGGACACGGTAGCACATTGGTTGGCCCGGGTGGCAATTACTGGCATTTCGCGTCGATGGCGCTTTCTGCCAATGTAAACTGGGAGCGCCGTTTGTGTATGTTCCCTACTTTCTTCGATGCAGACGGATTGATGTACACCGATACTAATTTCGGCGATTATCCGCATTACGCACCAGCCGAAAAAGGGAAACCGGGCGCGTTTACGGGATGGATGCTTGTATCTTACCAAAAACCGGTGACCACCTCTTCCGACCGTGAAGGTTTCGTGGGGGGCAATCTGACCGATGAGCAGGTGAAATCGTTCTGGCTTGCACAATCGAACGGAAACAAGGAATGGGCTCAGATCGACTTGATCAATCCGGCGATGATTTATGCCGTACAGGTAAACTATTACGATTACAAAAGCGATATGTACACCAAGGATGTAACCCTGCGTCACCGTTATACCGTAGAGGGATCAATGGATGGCAAGAAGTGGTTTACACTGGTTGATCGTGCCGCCAGCTTCAAGGATACACCCAATGATTATGTAGAGGTGGATCATCCGGCTAAGGCGCGCTATATCCGCTATAAGAATATCGAAGTGCCGACTCCGAACCTGGCTATTTCAGATATCCGTGTATTCGGGGTGGGTGAAGGCAAAAAGCCGGCTCGCGTACAGGACTTCCGTGTCGATCGCAAAAAAGATCGTCGTGATGCGATGATTACCTGGAAAAAACAGCCGAATGCGCAGGGATACAACATCCGTTGGGGAATTGCTCCCGACAAACTGTATAACTCATGGCTTGTATACGATACAGACCACCTGTTATTGAAGAGCCTATCGACCGACCAGACTTATTATTTCGCCGTAGAGGCTTTTAATGAGAACGGGGTAGGCGAGCAGACGAAGCTGATCAAGGCTGAATAACCGTATTGACCTAAACTTTAACTATTCGGGAAAAGGTATTTCATTTCCTTTGTTTCCTTTTCCCGCTGGCGGCATTTCCGGTAATCTTACCGTGAGATGCCGCTTTTTTATTTCCGGCACGGTATAACCCGCAGGCGGTAAACCTTTCACGGACGGCAGGTGTTTTTAAAGAAGTAATTCATTTTAATAATTACAGCTATGGTAAAAGAGTTGGATGACAAACTATTCAGGCAGTTGATTTTTGATTATTCGCAGGGTAAGAATGCGCCCGTATTGGTAAAGCGGGAAACGGTGATTGAGTTTTGGATTCCCGGTGAGGAGCCTTCCGAAAGCGTAGCGGCCGAATATACGAAGTTGAGTGAGGAGTTTCCTCAAGTGGATTTTACGCGTGTTTCAGGGCGCAAATATCATGAGCTGGATAAGATGTTCGGTATCGATCATTATCCTTCTTTTATTCTGATTACCCCCGACGGCCGTCATACCAAGGCTGAGGGTGTCGGATCGATTGCCGATTTGCGGAATCAACTTAGCGGAGAATAAAAATAAAAAAGGTTGCCTCTTGCGGGGCAACCTTTTTATATGCTGTTTATCGAATAGATTATTCAGCAGATTCTGTAGCAGGAGCTTCTTCAGCAACTTCTTCAGGTGCGTTAGCAGCAGCTTCAGCAGCAGCGATTTCTGCTTTTTTAGCAGCAACAGCTTCAGCTTTCGCAGCGTTAACCGCTTTCTCAGCTTCCATACGAGCTTTCAAATCAGCGATTTTAGCGTCGCTCAATTTAGCTTTGGTAGCATCGTTAGCAGCATTCTTAGCTTTTGACCAAGCTTCGAATTTAGCCTGACATTCTTCCATTGTGAAAGCGCCTTTTTTAACACCACCCAAAAGGTGTTTCATCATATACACACCTTCTTCAGAAAGGATGTTACGAGTTGTGTCTGTAGGCTGTGCCCCTGTCTGAACCCAGTAAAGAGCTCTTTCAAAGTTTAGGTTGATAGTAGCAGGGTTCGTGTTTGGGTTGTAAGAACCAATTCTTTCAATGAATTTACCATCACGTGGTGCTTTGCTATCTGCAATTACGATTTGATAGAATGCGTAATTTTTACGACCATGACGTTGTAATCTGATCTTTGTAGCCATTTGAAATTTGAATTAAAGGTTTTGTAAATAAATAATTTGCGGGGCAAAGATATATCTTTTTATTTGATTATCCATCATTCTGTACCTGAAAAAGTAATGATGAAAAAATAAACTTATCAATGTTATGATTGTTTAATCTATACGATGTTAAATCACTTAAATCCAAATTATTATGAATAAAATTTTACTTTCTGTCTTATTGTTGGCAGCTGTATTCGGTCTGAAGGCCGAAGTTGTATTTGATTTTACAGATCCTGTGGCATGGGGCTTTGATATGCCCGCAAATGGAGCTGGCGTCGATATTCCCTCCGACCAGGCTTTGACCAAGGATGGTGTGAATGTTACGTTTACCAAAGGCTCCGCATCGTTTAATCCTCGTTTCTGGGGTGGTACAAATGGGGTGGATGCCCGTGTCTATAAAGGCAGCACAATTGAAGTGGCTGCTTCTTCGGGAATCACTTCGATTGAATTTTCGGGAGCGGATGTGAAAAGTATGACGGTATCTGTAGGTACTTTGGCTGCCGGTGTCTGGACCGGTAATGCTACTTCGGTAGTTTTTACAATGACCGGTACGGTAAAAATCGATGCGATTACTGTAAAAAGTAGTGCCGACCAGCCGGCCGTGGCGAATCCGGTACTTACTCCGGGCGCGAATGTTTATACCGAACCCGTAGAGGTGACCATGACATGCGCTACGGCAGGGGCAACCATCAAATATGCGCTCAATGACGGTAACGAGCAGGTATACACATCGCCGATAACAATTAGCACCACCACTACGGTGAAGGCGTATGCCCAGAAAGGCGCCGATAAAAGCGCGCTGATAGAGGCCTTTTATGATATTAAGAGCGTGGCCGGTTTTGATAATGTAGCTCAATTCTATACGGCCAATAAGGGTGATCTGGTGCGGTTCAACTGTCCGGTGATTGTTACTTATCAGAATGGTTCGTACCTCTATGTGCAGGACAAGGATAAAAATCACATGTTGGTTTATGCTTACGACGCTCCGAAGTATAACCCGGGTGACAATATTCCGGCCGGAATCGAAGGCGTGGTGGATATATACCAAAATGTGAAACAGCTGAAGCCGACCATTGCGACTTTAAAAGATGCTACTCCGGGTACTGCTGAGCCTACCGTTATGACAACGGACGTGATGAACAATATTGCGTTTGTGCATAAATATGTGGAAGTGCGTAATTCTACCATAACCGCCTCTTTATTGACGGATGATAAGGGTACGATGACGGTATATAATAAATTTAAGGTAGAGATACCTACCGATGGAGCCGCTTATCATAACCGTGGTATTGTAGCTGCGTATAACGGGGCGTTACAATATTATCCGATTGAATTCTTACCTGCTACCGCGCTCGAAAATGTAAAAGGAAATAGTTCGGCGGTGTATGGTGAACAAGGTCTGATCCGGTTTATTAGCGACACCGAAGCTCCTGTGGCGATATTCAATGCGACAGGGCAGGTGGTTAAAACCACACAGACCGTTGCCGGCGAATCGGCAGTGTCTGTTGCGCAGGGCTTATATATCGTAAAAATCGGCAGCAAACTGCATAAAGTAATTGTAAGGTAGTATATTTAATATGTAAAAATATATGGGGGTCCGCTGTTTATGCGGACCCTTTTTCTTATTATACCGTATGATATTCACTTTTCAGATGTACTATTCCCATTTTCGAAAGTTATAATTAAAATCATATTGTCCTTTTGGGGGTTTGAGGGGTTATGTTTTATCTGTTTTGGTAAAAGAATCGTTTCGTCCCGTCATGCCATTTCTTGAATTATACTTATTTCACTTGCGAATGATTTCCTTTTTTAGTAACTTCTTTTTGCTCATTTTTCATCAAAATGCGCAAAAAATAGAGAGTTATCCCCTTGTCATACTGTTTTTTTTCTATTTTTGCCCGTTGTTATGGTATTGCAAACTTATCTCCGAGCTTCCGGACGGCAGCTCAGAACTTCCGTCCCTGCGTCTGACGGAAACGTATGTAGCTCATCTACAGGAGAAAGATTGTGTTATTTAAAAAAAGTAATATGATAAAAAAAGTATTGGTAGCTAACCGTGGCGAAATCGCCGTGCGTGTTATGCGCTCTTGTAAAGAGATGGGGATCGCTACAATAGCTGTTTTCTCAGAAGCAGACCGCACATCGAAACACGTAGCTTATGCGGACGAGGCTTATTGCATTGGGCCTGCTGCTTCGAAAGAAAGTTATCTGTGTATCGATAAGATTCTGAAAGTTGCCAAAGATGCCGGTGCGGATGCGATCCACCCGGGTTATGGTTTCCTTTCGGAAAACTCTACGTTTGCGCGTCGTTGCACAGAGGAAGGCATTGAATTTATCGGACCATCGGGGGATACGATGGATATGATGGGTGATAAGATTTCTGCTCGTATCAAGATGATCGACGCCGGAGTATCGGTTGTGCCCGGAACCAAAGAACCTTTGAAAAGTATTGAAGATGCCGTTGAGGTAAGTAAGCAGATCGGATTTCCGGTAATGCTGAAGGCTTCTGCCGGTGGCGGTGGTAAAGGGATGCGTCTGATCCACTCGGAAGAGGAGGTAGCCGAAGCTTATACGACTGCTCGCTCGGAATCGCTTTCTTCTTTTGGCGACGATACGGTTTACATTGAAAAATTCGTTGAAGAACCTCACCATATTGAATTCCAAATTCTGGGAGATAAACACGGTAATGTAATTCATTTGTGCGAACGTGAATGTTCGGTACAGCGCCGTAACCAGAAAATCGTAGAAGAGTCTCCTTCTTGCTTCATCACTCCCGAAGTGCGCCAGCAGATGGGTGAGCAAGCGGTGGCTGCAGCTAAGGCTGTCAACTATGTGGGTGCCGGTACGATCGAATTCCTGGTAGATAAGAATCTTAATTATTATTTCCTTGAGATGAACACCCGTTTGCAGGTGGAACATCCCATTACGGAAGAGGTATTGGGTATCGACCTTGTAAAAGAGATGATCAATATCGCCAACGGATTGCCGTTGCGCTACCGTCAGGAAGATATCGTGCAGCGTGGTCATGCCATCGAATGCCGTATCTGTGCTGAAGATGCCAATTTCAATTTCATGCCTTCGCCGGGTGTGATCCGTCAGATTACGGAGCCACAGGGTATCGGGGTGCGTTTGGATAGTTACGTGTATGACGGATATGAAATTCCGATTCATTACGACCCGATGATCGGTAAGCTGATCGTATGGGCTACTACCCGCGAATATGCTATCGAGCGTATGCGTCGCGTATTACATGAATACAAGATTACCGGTGTGAAAAACAACATCGCTTATCTGCGCCGTATCATGGATACTCCCGATTTTGTAGAGGGGCGTTATGATACCGGATTTATCGCCAAGAATACCGAGTTTCTGTTGCAACCGGAAACCGACGGTCAGGAAGAAACCGAAAATATCGCGATGATTGCCGCTTATATTGATTATTTGATGAACCTGGAAGAAAACAATACGGGTAAAGCGGAAGATAATCGTCCGATTAGCCGTTGGAGAGAGTTTGGTCGTCAGAAAGGGGTACTTAGAATTTAAGCAATAAAGATGGAAATACATATTGGTAAAAGAGTAGCGGAAATCGAATTGCTTTCGAAAGAGGGCAATAAGGTGGTGCTCACCATCGACGGAAAAGAGTTTGAAGTGGATGTGGTAATGACCGAAAGCGGTGTTTGCTCTATTCTGCACGGAGGACGCTCTTACAATGCGGAATTGATCCGCTCCGAGATGGGTAAAAAATACAAAGTAAATACGCATTTCTCTTCATTAGACGTGGAGGTAGTGGATACGCAGGCCAAATACTTGCGTATGCGCAAAAAAGAGGAAGATAGTCAGGACGACAAGATATCCTCACCGATGCCAGGTAAAGTGGTGAAGATCTTGGTTGCCGAAGGCGACGAAGTGAAAGCCGGCGATACCGTATTGGTAATCGAAGCGATGAAAATGCAGAGTAACTATAAAGTAAATTCCGACTGTGTAATCAAAGAGATTCTTGTAAAAGAGGGCGACGCTGTAAGCAGTGATCAGGTTTTGATTAAGTTGGATCTCACGAAGGAAGCATAAACAATGGATAATAACCAAAAATATAAAGCATTTGAGCTGAAAGATCAGGAAGCTACCCTTGGCGGTGGTCTTGACAAACTTCAGAAACAGCACGAACAGGGCAAATTTTCTGCCCGCGAACGCATTGAGAAATTGTTGGACAAAGGGTCTTTCTGCGAACTAGATAAATTCGTCACACATCGTTGCACAAACTTCGGAATGGATAAAAATCATATTCCGGGTGATGGTGTCGTATCGGGTTACGGTAAGATCGACGGCCGTCTGGTATATGTGTACGCGTATGATTTTACGGTATATGGTGGCTCATTGAGTATGGCCAATGCGGGTAAAATCGTAAAAGTGCAGCAAATGGCACTTAAAAACGGCGCTCCTGTTATCGCTTTGAATGATTCGGGTGGTGCACGTATTCAGGAAGGCGTTGAGTCGTTGACCGGATACGCCAATATCTTTTATCAGAACACAATGGCCTCGGGTGTTATCCCGCAGATCTCGGCTATTCTTGGGCCATGTGCGGGTGGGGCTTGCTATTCGCCGGCACTGACCGATTTTATCTTCATGGTAAAAGAGCGTAGCCACATGTTCGTAACCGGCCCGGATGTGGTGAAAACGGTAACGCACGAAGAGGTTTCGAAAGAGGAGCTGGGCGGAGCGATGACTCACAGCAGCAAAAGCGGTGTGGCTCATTTTATGGGCAACTCTGAAGAGGAGGTGTTGATGGGTATTCGTGAGCTGATGAGCTTCTTGCCGTCGAACAATATGGAGGATGCTCCGGCTGAAACATGTACCGACGACATTCACCGCGAAGATGAAGCGCTGATGTCGCTTATTCCGGACGATCCGAATATGCCGTACGACATCAAGGAATTGATTGAATCGGTAATCGATAATCATTACTTCCACGAAGTGATGCCTCATTTCGCGAAGAATATCGTAGTAGGGTTTGCCCGTTTGGGTGGCCGCTCTGTAGGTATCGTGGCGAATCAGCCGAATTACCTGGCGGGAGTGCTCGATATCGATGCTTCTGACAAGGCTTCTCGTTTCATCCGTTTCTGCGACTGTTTCAACATTCCGTTGATTACATTCGAAGATGTACCGGGATTCCTTCCGGGCACGACTCAAGAGCACAACGGTATCATCCGTCACGGAGCGAAAATCGTATATGCTTATGCTGAGGCGACGGTTCCGAAAATCACATTGATTACTCGTAAGGCTTACGGAGGCGCTTATATCGTAATGTCGAGCAAGCAGACCGGTGCGGATATCAACTTATGCTACCCGACTGCTGAGATCGCCGTAATGGGTGCGGACGGAGCTGTAAACATCTTGTATCGCAATGCGGATGCTGAAACCAAAGCACAGGCTATTGCCGATTACAAAGAGAACTTTGCAAATCCATACCGTGTTGCCGAGCTGGGCTATATCGATGAGATCATTCTGCCTCGCCAAACACGTTTCAAATTGATTCAGGCGTTGGAGATGACCAAAAACAAATCGGTTACCAACCCTCCGAAGAAACACGGCAATATTCCATTATAATATCAGGATATTCATTTCTGAATATATACAACAAAGCCTCGCTGCACTTCAAATCGTGCGGCGAGGCTTTTTTTGTTTCTTATGGTTTTTCAATGCCGAGATGCGGATAACCTTCGTTTGTCGTTGTGCGCATCCAGGTGCCCACTGGTTCAGCCTGATTCAGGATATCTCTGAAATAATCGCTTTTCATACCCGTGTTCCATAATCCGTAATAATCGCCGATCAGGTAAGTTACATCGTTGTAATAAGGGTAACCGATCACTTCGTTCGAACGCTCTTTGTGCGCGTAGCAGTCGGCCATAAAGCCGGTTGGATAAAGCGTGTTGCCGACCAAACGCAGATCGTTGCTTACCCCGATAATCCCGCCTCTGTATACGGGTCGTTCGTTGCCCTGTACTTCATACAGCACTCCCGTGTAATAGCAGCTTTTTATGCGGGAGTGCGAGATGTTGTTGAATGTGCCTACAATACCTCCTGCAGCCCCGTGATACCACCACACGGCTCCAAATGAGGCCCTGTTATAGCAGTTGCGTATTTCACCTCTGTCCATATACCCCGCGATGCCCCCCGTATGGGTGTAGGTGACGTTTTGTCCGTACTGGTTTTCCATCAAGACTGTAATGGAAGCTCCGTTAGAGCAACGAGTGATTTTCGTGTTATAGGCGTATCCCACGACGCTGCCGATATAACTGCCTAAGCAGGCGATCGTATTGTTGGAGGTGATGCGGATGCCGTCGAGCATGGCGTCGGAAGTCGCTCCAAACAAACCAAGCGCTTTGGTGGTGTTTTTCTGATTCAGCTGCATGCCGCCGATACGGTAGCCATCTCCGTAATAACTGCCCCTGAAGGGAGCCTCGTACGAACCGATTGGTTCCCACGAGGCATACGTCTGTAGTGCAATATCGTTTACCTGGCGGAATTTCGCATTGAGCAAGCGCTTCACATTCGAGAGCGTGCGGCTACTGCAAACTTCATATTCGCCGGCACGGTTGTAAATACCTTGCAATATCCAACTGTAAAAAATACCCGCTTTCAGGCTCTCCCCGTCGGAAGCGATATTGGCATCGCCATTCGACTCGATTTGTAATCCGCCGTTCATAACCAACGTCACCGGGTTGCCGGCAATATCCCGGAATCCGATTTCACGAATCCGTTTCCCGTCGTTACCCAAATTACGCGGAATGTTGTAATAATACCGATTGCCGCTCGTGCGGGTTATGGGATGGTGGCGCACTTCTCCATCGTCGAGGGTATAACGCAGAGACGAAAATTTCTTATTGCCGTGTAACAGATCAAGATCTTTCACTTCAATCCATGCCTCCATATTTCCCAACCCTTCAATGCGCAGGTCGTTTTCATTTAGTCCGGTCAGGTTTGCCGTAATTCGGTAGGCATGGTTTGCCTTGAGGTTGAAATCATTGACGGCGTCATCTCCCAAATAGAGGTTGAAGCGTACCCGCTCATTGTTGTCGGTATTGCTTGTACATTCTATCTGTAGGTAAGTACAGAAGCCGTCGGGGGCATTGGCCGCTATTTTGTGTTTCGCATCTCCCGAAGTATTGCGTCCTACTCCCCGCGCGTTCGCCGGAATAAACCACCGGAAAGTACCGCTTGTGCCGACCGGTGTAATCACTTCCTGCATCAGTTGTTCGGAAGTAGTGATTGCCGGGTAGGGTTGATTGCCGGGAGCGACGGCCATCGCTTTCGGGAGGTTGTGAATCATGATCCGTTCGAGCGTATAGCCGGGTACATTGAACGAATAACTGAAGTCGATGCGGCAACCGAGCCGCCGAAGCCGGAAGAGGGAGGTGCCCTCTGTTGAGGTTATCCCGTAGGGGGATACCGCGATATTGTCGAGCCGTCCTGTCAGAGGCAACTGATCGGTGCTCCCGATTCCATTCCAGCCGATCGGAGTGTTTTCGAAGTCGCTTAACGTTGTGAGGGTTACGAAAGGTGCAAGCGCATTGGCATCGGGGGCAATCAGTAATACCAGTGTCTGCTTTTCTCCCTGTCGCAATTCAAATTCGGGAATGGCGAACTGCCTGTTTTCATCGATTTCGATGGCAGTTGCCGGCGTATGATGCAATAACAGCCCGGCTGCGTCAAACTGCAATATCATCCCCTGATAGGTTTTCAACTCGGTGACGGCTACGCTTTTTAAGCTTCCTATGGCTGCATCGGGCACAATGATCGGGTCGATCCGGGCGTCGATAGCTACGCGCACAGTTTCACCCAACCCCGTCGAAGGAGTAGGTAGCAGTTCGTCTGCCACGCATCCCGTTACGGTCAGCAGGGCTAAGTTACAGAGAAGGGCGTAGATGAGTTGTTTTATTTTCATAGTAAGTGTGAGCTTTTAACGGAGGGCGCGGCCGAATTCGAAATCTGAATCGCCGCCCTGCTCGAAATCGTCGAGCAGATAACTCAGACGAACGTTGTTTTTACTGATTGTAATGCGGTAAAGCGTATTCACCTCTTTTCGCCAGCAAAACCCTTTTGAGCCGTCGGCAAGCAGTCGGTCGTTCGGAAACGGAATCCGGTAAAGGATATCGTCGATCAGGAGTTCGAGATAAATGCCATTTGTGTTGAGGTTGCTCGCTCCTGTTTGGGGAATGACAAAAATATGAAATCGAGCGGGTTCAGAAAGGATGGCTCCTTCGGTAGGTGGACTGGAAATTCCGAAATCCGGTTTATTCTTGAAGTTTACAGGTGTAAGCGGAGTGATTGCCGCATAACTGTGCGTTGCGGCATCATAATCGGCTACCTCTGTATCGGTTCGAACCGATATGTTTGAAATATTCCCGTCGGCTAATGCCAGAAGGGCGGAACCGTATATGTTTTTTAGCTTGATTTGCTGTAGGTTGCAATTGCCCAGGTATTTGTCGTCGTGTGTGAATACAAACGAAATCATGCTCATGGCATGTCGCATCCCGATTTCTGAAACCGGCATCCGATTGTTTACGGGATGCCGCCCGCTTCCGTATAGATAATCGGTTGTACCCGGTTGCAGTTGCATTGCCGGTCCGACAATTCCTTGCGCATCCGGCGCATATACCGCGACGGGGCGGTACGGGTAATAGGCAACGCTATAGCCGAGGGGAGCATGCAGGTAAAACGAAGCCGCCGCACCTTCCGGTGTTTTGAGTTGCCACTGTTGCGAGGCCCCCGCATTTTCATTGATAAAACACAGGTTCTCCGATCTTCCCGATACCGATACGTAATTCGCATAAGGGTCGGAATCAGTGGGTGTATATAATGTAAGACCAATTTTGCTCCCTTCGGGTAGTGTGGTTGTAACGAGCGGTCCTTCGCTTTGCTTCAGGGAGTTGCGTGTTACGGTCAGATCTGATACGGACGCAGACGCAAGGGATAGGGGCGACTCTGATTGGTACGATTCGTTTAAAACAGCTATATCGCCACTACAACTTGTAATGGCGATATAACAAATGATACAGGATAAAAATATTTTCATTTATATATCATCTAATTTTTGACGTCAAGGTATAAATGCGCCCTTTATATACCGCATGTTGGGTATCCATCCCCTGTGAGCAATTAAGAAATGAATTTTTTTAGATTTCGATGTCCGACGAACCTCCCTGAGTCCATTGATTTACGGTAACGGTGCTTACAACCAACTCTTTCCCTTTCAAGGTCAGGTTGTAAGTGTAATGTTTGCCCGCTTCCCATTTATTGGCGTTTTCGGTCTGAACGTTCAATGCAACCGTATAAACGGCTCCGTCAATCGTTACTTCGGCGCGCAATGTATTTGTATTGGCAGGAAGAGTAGTTGCCGGTAGTACCAAGGCGTGAAAAGCGGGAGCTTGAGTTACGGTATTCCCTGCTCCGGTGGTTACGTTGCCGATAGTACCTGTAGCCGGAATCGTGATGTTGTTCCAAATTCCAGACGTATAGATGCCTCCGTTGAAGTATTTAACGGCAAGGTCGGTTGTTGCGGCCGACGGGCAGACGCTACCGCTTCGCAAATCCATTGTTCCGTTGGACGGCAACTCTTTTACAAGGATGCTGTTGAGTTTGCATTCGCCGGGATAGTTGGTGCGGGTAAACGTAAATGAAATCATCGATAGCGCGTGATTGAGCGTAATTTGTGCTGTCGGAGTCGGTTTCGATACCGAAGTATTGCTTTTGCCGTAAAGATAGTCGGTGTAACCCGGTGCCACTTCAATGGCCGCCATGTCGGATGCTGATGCACTATAAGGATAATAAGCATAAATATCAGCCTGGCTGTTTTGTAGGAAAAATGGTGTTGCGGCACTCCATGTCGAACCGTTGAAAGTCCACGGTAGGTTGTGCGAATCAGCATCTGTCAGGCCCTGATAGTTGCCTGTACTCCCTGCGTTGTAAACCGATATTCCAAGCGAATCACCGTCCGAAAGGTTTGTTCCCATCACGGGCCCTTCGTTGTTCATATTTTGGGTGGCCAAAGCAACCCGGCTTGTGCGTGCCAATACGGATGTTTCAATTTGCAAGGTCGCCGTTGCTTCAGGCGTCACTTCGGTAGTATCCTCTTTCGAGCAGCTGCTGATAGCAATCGCTGTAGTAAGTATCGTAAATAGTTTTGTTGTAGAAATAAGTTTCATCGAATGCAGTTGATTAAAGTGAATCCTTTTTTATAAAAGGGTTGCAAATATCCTCTTTTATGAAGCTCTGTACAACCATTTTAAAATGATTATATTTTTGTTGTGATTGTAATTCGGATTGTTGATAATATCTGTTTTAATTATTTAAAATGAAGAATAGTAGTTGAATGGAGAATAATTTTCGATGCTTGAAAGGTTATACAACGATAGAGCGGAGTGACCAGTGCATCCGGGGGAATTCCAGCCATAAGGGATTTTGGATAGTAACAATGGTAGATATAAAATGCAACAACGGCCCGAAATCACTTCGGACCGTTGTTGCACTTAAACACTCAAATAACTAAAAAACTTAACTGCTAAATTAGTTTCTTTATTCTTATCAGAATATGACCTTGATTTCTGATATTGCAAAGTAACCGCTTTTTATTATCCTTCGCAATCCCTATTTGTAGTGATATTATTGTCGGTTGCTCCTTATTTATAAGGATATAGAGTTATTAATATAGGGCGTTATTTCGTTATTAAAGGTATTTGGGTATTTGTCTGGATAAAAATATGTTTATTTTTTAATGTTCGGAGGGCGGTTTCTTAATTATGATTTATCAATCCAACAAGCCGTCTGTTTTAGATGTTAGTATATAAAAGGTATAAATAAAGTCTAACTCAAACAGTATGGATATGATTAAGTTTAAATGGTATTATGTGTTTATGTTGTTTTTGCCATTTTTGATGGTAGCGTGTGATAAAAATGATGATGATGAAATCATTGAGTACGATGACGATATTTGGGATGTCGTTGAGCAAATTCCTGAATTAAGTACCTTGGAGACTGCTATTCAGGCAGCCGGGTTAGCCAATACGCTGGATAATGATCAGGCTACCCTTACGTTATTCGCGCCTGTAAACAATGCGTTCGCTGCTTTGCCTGCAGGTGAACTGGATGAGTTGCTGAAAGATCCGACAGGAGCGTTAAAAGATATTTTGTTGTATCATGTAGTGGACGGTGCGTACTCTCCGGGAATGTTGAAAGACGGCTTGACGCTTAAAACTGTTAATGGGGCATCCATTAGCATTACTAAAAAAGATGGTGCAATCAAAGTAAACGGTGCGAAAGTGAGTGAACCTATCTATGTTATAAACGGAGTGGTTTATCTGATTGATGCAGTGCTGACTCCGCCTGCAGCAGATTAATAGAGTTCTTGAGAATAAATAATTTATAAAACCTTCGTTTCGTCTTTGGCATTTGCCGATGGATAAAACGAAGGTTTTGTATGTCCGTCTATTAACTAGTTGGGGTCGGTACGAGCTGTTTTATAGGTCTACAGGTGGAACCGTTACGTCAGTCCAGGTGTCTACCGTAACATTGATTTGTATCGGCATCAATATCTGTTGCGGTTTGGTATTCCCGTTGTTTCCCTGGTTCGGATTATAACCCCCACCGCCAGTTGTACCGGAGGTATTGCCAAAAACAATAGTATAGATGTAATGATATCCCGGTTGCCATTGGGTAGTCGTAATGGGTATGGCTATGTCGCCGGTATAATCGGTCAATCCCGACAACGCGCCATTGATGTTGATATAAGTGCCTGTCATGGGATAAGCATCGGTCTGATCATATGCCCAGTTTACCAATGCGTGCGGTATCAGATACAGCCCGCTGATAAGAGCCGACGAGACGTTTTCTGTCGATGCTGTTACACTAATCGGAGTTGTCTGTGTTACCGTAGCCACCCCTGTCGACGGATTCACGGGGGCCTGATTGCTGACTGTGAAATAATCGGGTACTTGCGTTGCCGTCGTATCAAGTACAAACTCTCCGCTCATCGGTATGTTTTCTACAGAAATGGAATTAACCGTAATGTTAAGTCCTGAGTTAGCCACGGTGGTGATAATAAAGCTCACCTTAGAAAGCGCATGGTGATAATCCATCTGTACGATTTCGCGGTTGAGGTTGCCGGCATATCCGGTTACCACGTCATACTCGTCGATCGCATCGGCAGCCACCGTATAGGTAAAAGCCGTCGGGTTGGTTGGATCGGTAGGTTTTAAAGTGACCGGATAAAATCCGAAAAAATTGAGCGCATAGTCGGGCCAATACGATGTGGGGGTAGAGGTCCAGTAAGTATCTTTTTTTGTGAATTTTACACCATTCAAAAAAGGAGTGGCAGAGGGAGTCACACCTGTCTGATAGGCGTAAATATTTATACCGGATGCCAAAGCACTCGTTGTTGCATCCGATCCTTTCTGCATTTTCGGAACAAACGGATCAATGCTGATCACGTTGGCTTCTGTTGTTTTATTTATGTCATCACTTTCTGAGCATCCGCTTATCGCAGCTATAGCGACCGCGGAAATCAACATCCATTTTTTCATAAAACTCTATTAATTAGATTACAAAATCACATCAAAATAAAGGTCCTGCCATTCATCGACGGAAGGATATAGACCGTCGTCGCCTGCAATTGGCGGAGGAACCGTTATGGTAGTCTGTATTATAATATTTACACGGTGAGGGTCGGGGGCATTATGTACCTGATCTGTCACGTCAAAAACGGCTCGCAGATTACCTCCCGGACTCCATAGATAGAGGGTGAGGTAATTGCGCACGCCTGAATGACGGAAGTATCCTAGATTCTGCATTTCTCCCTCAATCGTCGTATTGTTGCCCTCAGCAAGATTGCCCGTGAAGGGCATTGTTGTCGCGGCTTGCTGATAATCGGGATTTCCGAGGTAATACCTGTCAGACAATCCGGACAAAGTGGCTCGTATCTGGGTAATGTATTGTGCGTTCTCAATGTTGCTTACTTGATAGGTATAGATATCGATCAGCGGTTTGGGCGTTAGCAGTACCACCTGGATGTCCGGATCGTTTGCCTTTATTTCTGTTCCTCTGACTACGTCGCCGCACAGAAAATCGGGCATCACGTTCAGTTTTCCGGTTTCGGGTACCCCGGTACGCGTGTGGTCTTCTGTCAGTTCCCCTTCTCGCGTGGTCACCTGCAGACTATCGAGTTTGTCAAATCCGCTCCAACGGGCATATTCGGTATCATTGTTGTAACAGGCCACCTGATATGAGCCGGCTTCGATACGGATCATTTCGCCTTCCTTCGGTACATTTGTAAATGTGTAGGCCAATTCTCCGGCCTGGTTGTAAAACAAGACCGTCATACCGTCGGGAATTTGGGTTACTCCGTTCCAGTCGAATTTAATTTCGATACCTGATTCGCGGTCGCATTCCTGACACAAATCTTTATTATGGCATCCGCTTAAGCAAAAAACCATGCCGATTGCCGCGATAATCCATGCACACAACTTTTTCATTTTCGGCCTCCTTTCTTGCATTTGAAAAGATCTCCTATAGACCATACCAACGATATCTCGGCTTTTGTCGGGCCAAAATAGCTGCGGTCGCCATATTCTAAAATACAGTAACCCGTATCGGCGGGTTTATATTTTCGGTAATAGCCCCCTACATAACCCACTCCTAGGACGAAATCGAGCGTCAGATTGCGTGCGATTTGTACTGCATATCCGTAGGATATCCCCACGTTATAGCTGAAATCGCTCATATAACCCTCGTGTCCCCATTCGAAATCATAAGTGCCACCCATGAAGTATCCCCCTATATGGTGGCCTTGCAGTACATAAGCGTTTGCCCGTTTACCAAGCCATTTCCTTACTTCGATCTCTCCTCCGTAAAAATGCCAGAACCTGTGGCGACTATCGTTTTGCCACCATGCGTAAAGCCAGTTGCCACAGAGCGACCAATTATCCTGCAACGCTACTTCCAGCCCAATGTTGGGTATCATGGCTGCATCGTAGAGCAAGTTGTTTTTCACGGCAACCTGCCGGATGCCCGCTTCATTATTCACAGGCTGTTGTCCGTAAATCGTAGTTGTGGATAAGACAAATCCGAAGCATACGAGACTGCCTATTATTTTCATATTTTTCAATAGATTGTTCATTCTCTTTCTCTTTGGTAAAAGTGGTTCTTACTGTTTTGGGGGATAGGGTCCGTTTTGTACCGGCATGATGGTATATGCATTGGCGGTTTGTGAGATTATGTCTGTTTTGCCCGATTGAGAAATACCCAATCCATAATACTCGTTTGATGTCGAGCCTAAACTGTTCGACCAGTAATAGCCAGAGGACGTGATGTTTGTAAGCTGCCCAGTGGTTGCGGCGCGGTACCCGAAAATCATAAAGATCACAGTCGATTGGTTGCCGTAATTAAATCCGTATCCTGGATAGTTCGGAAACCATTGGGTGGGTTTGAGCTCTGTCAGAATAGTAGAGGAAGGCATCACCATTACGGCAGGAGACGGATCGTACAACATTTTGGGATAAGTAGTAGCCGATTTTCCCCACAGCTGGCTGTTTATCTGATTATACCAGGACCCGGACGAGGTATAAAATACATTCGGATGCTGAATCGCGGTTTCAATAGCTACCGGTCCGCTTTCAACCGCAAACTGAGCTGGGCCGTAGATCGGTTTTTCTCCTTGAATGCCATTTGAGCCCGGCATCGGATCTTTTCGTCCCCATTGATAAAACGATGCATTCAGATACGCTTTTATAGACATGGGATCTTGTGTCAGTGTAATTTCGGTAGCGATGTTACTCGAATCCTGTACAAATTGAATTGTTACACTCCGAGTAGGGTAATTGTATTCTCCCGGATAACATACTCCTACGCTGTTTCCCAAAAAATCCGCAAAACCTGCATAGTCTTGTATCGGAATGGTCCACTCGTTTACCCAGATTTGCCAACTCCACATGATGGTGCCGGTACTGTTCTTTATGGCGATTACGGCATTGCCCTGTCGAATTGTTTCGGGTCCTACGTAAAATTGAATATAATTGCCGTCGTCTATTAATGAAACTTTGGTTATCAGTTCGGGAGCATCCATCCACAGCAGTTCGGCCGACGCATTGGTCGTTTCCAAAATCAGATCGGCTGTAGTGCTGATCGAATCGCCATTATAGTCGACAAAGAGCGGTGAGGTGCTCGGGAAGCAATCGGCATTCAGCGATGCGGAGTTTTTTTGCGAGGAAACGGATGATAGCATACCATTGCCCATTACCCAGCAGGGGAATTTATACCATCCCGGGGCATTAACCACATAGCAGTTGGCCGAAGAGTAATAACCGCCCGTATAAGAAAGGTCTTTCATCGATGTTGAGTCTATGACCGCTTGTGATTGCAGATATTGGTCGATTGCGCTGGTCGGTTTGAATGGGGCTAACCCCACACTCAGTATTTTTTGAATGTCGATTCCTCCTTGTTGATTGGTTAGCTCAGTTAGCCCATCAATCCATACCGATTCTCCGGTTTGGTCGTTTGTTATTTTGGCACTCCATCCCGGATATTCTACGATTCCGTTCTCTTTTGTATAGGTACTGGTTATATTGAGGTTGTATTGACCGCCTGTATAAGGAACAGTGTAGGCATCGGCCGTCACGGTGAGTTGATAAACTCCCTCTTTGAGTGAATACATGTATTTTGAACCGGCTTTCCATTCGGTCGTGCCGGCGGTGTTGAGCGGAATCACCTTCGGGTCCATTCCCGCGAATTTTACAATGAGACTCGCATTATCAGAGAGTGTCTGCGGAATCATCATGAGGTATCCGTTGGTAGCCATCAGATTTTCTGATGGATTGGTTGCGACCGGATTGTTGATGAGTCCTACTTTATAGAACAAATCGGAGTCGCCACTTAGGTTTTCCCAAACAGGCGTGTTGTCGCTCATATCGAGCATCAGGGTCGCTGTGGTAGCAACCCCCTGTATCCCAATCGAGTCGATCGGGACGTTTTCGCCGCTTACATCAAAGCCTATACAGGCCAAGGCGTGCGAAAAGTTAAGTTGAATCTCTTCTTTGAATTTGTTTTTTTGGGGAGTCGCCACCATGAGGTCTGGTTGGTTGGCTACCTGGTGGGGTACCGTATAGCTGAGGGTCGGATTGTTCCCCTGCTCACTGCTTAGGCTTATTCCGTTGCTAACGGAGGCGTAAGGAGCATAGGCGAAAAACGACAGATAACCGGTTTGTGGCCAGAAATAAGTCTGGCTGAATTTCCATTGTCCATTATTCGTTTTATTCACTATTACATTGGGGAAAAAAGAAGATTCTGCATCGGTTGCATCATTGAACAAACTTGCCGTATGATAACCCAAAATGCCGATATCTGTAAAAAGCGTGTCATTGGCGGAGTTTATGGGGGTACCCCGTGTCACGAATGTGGTGGGGATACTTACTTTGCAATTTATGCGGTCACTTCCGGTTGAGGAAGAGTCTTTCATGAATTCGTCTCGACAGGCGTACTGAGCAGACAGAATCAAACAGATCAACAGCTTTAATCCATGTTTCATATCATATATAATGTATTTAATAATATGTTTATTATTAATGGTTTGTAATTAAAAACAGTGCCCAGTCCCAATGGTTTAATTAAAAAAATATAAACTTGTAATATTCCGTTTTCTTTATTTAAATTTTATATATTTATTGGTAGCAACGATTTATATAATCATTTGTCGCAACAAAGAATATCTTAAAATAGCCGTAACGCCTCTTGTTTTTTAAGGAAATAACGTATATTGGCTAACTAACACAATAAAACAAACCTTAATAACCATGGTCCATAAAAACAAAACAAATCTTCCTGTTATCTATATGGAAGATCTGATTGACAAACATCTTGAAAAAATTAAAGTGTCCGACACCCAACGCGAAATGCTAAAGGAAAGTATGCAGGAAGTGTGGTATGAAGAATTTCTCGGCGGTACGTTTATTGAACTTCCTGAAGGGATGGTGATACACTTTAATGAAGAGCGGCTCGATGATAAAGAGCAGAACATCCTTTATAGAAAACTAATGGAGGAGGAGTGTTATGAAAATACCGAGACGCTCGAACGTTATGCTTTCGGCAAAGTTCGATCCATATCGCTTCATGAACTGGTAGATAAGATCATGCCGGTATATTTGGCAAAATTAGCTACACTCGAACTTCGTAAAAATATGGCGCAGGCCTAAAAACGAAAGCCTCATTTTTACATTGGTCCCCCCAGTTGTCTAAATGAGGCTTTGTCGCGGTGTGTAGCGGGCGTGGAAGTGTCCGTATACGCTGCCGCACCGAGAGGCGCGAAGGTAACTAGATATACGGCATTGTAATTCGATCCTGTCGGGTGTGCTATTATTTTATTCTACAAGATAAAACAAAAAGAGAGGATATATCTTTGGATATATCCTCTCTTTTTGTGACCCCGGAGGGACTCGAACCCTCGACCCAATGATTAAGAGTCATTTG
>JAVVPN010000027.1:0-37246 GCA_036655755.1 Bacteroidales bacterium
GTCACGTAACAGACGCAAAAAGATCCTTAAACTGACAAGAGGATATTTCGGAGCAAGAAAAAATGTTTGGACAGTAGCCAAAAATACATGGGAAAAAGGTTTGACTTATGCTTTCCGTGACCGTAAAGCTAAAAAACGTAACTTCCGTGCTCTTTGGATTCAGCGTATCAACGCTGCTGCTCGTCTACAGGGTATGTCTTACTCTAAATTGATGGGTGCTCTTCACAAAGCAGGTATCGAGATCAACCGTAAGGTTCTTGCTGACCTAGCAGTTAACCACCCAGAAGCATTTGCAGCTATCGTAGAAAAAGCTAAAAACGCATAATCATTCTTCTGAATGAAATAAAGAGGCCGGCTTGTCGATAAGACAGGCCGGCCTTTTTTGAAATATTCTTGGTAGAGACAATGCGTTGTTTCGAGAGTGTATATATTTAAAGTTACAATAAAAAAGTGCGTGTACAAAGGCTTTTCAGAAGAATTTAAATATCATTCCTGATAGGTGTATTTTGTAGTTTTTTTAACGTATGAGACTATTCTGTCTCCAATTTTATTGATACATTTGTATCAAAGAAAAGCGATACAAGGTAAAGAGCCGCATCGTGTTGATCGGGAAACTCATCAATTAAAATATCTTTACCGAGATATGCTTATCTCGCTAATGGCGGGCCACACCTCCGCAAGGAGGTTGCATTGTGCGCAGTGGATTACAAAGGCGAGAGGCCCTCAAATCCTGTTTACAGGAGTTTCATCACGTCCATCGGTGCGGCTTTCTTTTAAAATACAGAGCTTTCCGGAAAATTTGATTTTCCGGAAAGCTTTTTTTTTGTCAGTACTCCTCGGATTGTTTTTTTAAGATCAGTAATAGAAGTTGGGATCAGGGGTAAATGTTGTGGGATTATTAAATCTGATTTCATTGTAGCAGTCACAAGCCCTGATACTATATTGACAAATCCCTACTCTTACCTTTTTAAAGGGGCGCGTGTAGCTAACCGTTTGATTCGGGCGCGTCTTTTTTTTGTTCCATCAGGTGCATGAGTGTGCGCCGAATCAATTTCTGATAACCGGATATTTTACTTGATTCGAGGAAACTTTACTTCACTTACTCTTCTAAATCTGGCTCTGAATTCTTTAATCTTGGCATTAAAGAATTTTGCCGATGCATTTGAGATTCGGTTATTATAGTAATTTTGTTTCCCCATTCAATCGTTCCTATATTACTTTTTTTTTGATTTCGGATGGAATGTTAATTATTTATCGGCCTCTCCACAACCTTTGCTGCTGCTCCGTTTTTTTACTTGTTGTTTATTATTTGTCCCCGAGTAGAAACTATTTTCGTGAAAATTTTATTGTTTTATATACTTTTTTCTTTTTTGAAAAACAATTTAATTGGATCATTGTTATATGATAGTGAAAGGGAATTTAAACAGAATAATTCCTTTCGCAGATTTCTTGATGAAAGAACCAACGAAATGTATAATAGTAATTACTACGAAAATGAAAAAAGTTGTTTTATTTTTAGCCTTAGCTGCCGGTTTCGCTCTTGCTTCATGTGGTGGAAAAAAAACTGAAACAAATCCAGCTGCAACAGACAGTATTCCTGCTGATACCATTGTTATGGATTATGGTACTGTAGAAGTAGATTCCGTATCTCCAGATTCAGCAGAAGTGACTGTAATGGATACCGCAGTTGAAATGATTGCAGAGCCAGAAGGAGCGAAAGCAAATAAGAAATAATCGATATTGGGTTATATGGAAGAAAGACTGGTTTTATTCAAATAAAACCAGCTTTTTTTTTGATTTTAGTTGAAACAGTCTGTTGTAATCACAATAATATGTATATTAGAAGTACACTTAACGATCATCTTATATGAACAAACAACTGACAAAAATAGACGAGCTGATTAATTGGCTCGATACAAATGCTCCTGAAGACGCTTGTGTATTGCTGTTGGCTATGGCAGATATGCCGCCGGCTGAATCAGCAGACGGAACTCCCGGAGAGCGCAGGGTAGAAATTAAAAGTTTTATAGAAGGTTACGATGAAGACCTTTCTGCCATGTTGATTAATAAAATGATTTCAATCCCATTGTTGCAACAGGTATTTGTTGAGGCATTGGGGCAGCAAGGGGTTCAGATTGATACGGAAGCCCTTTTGAAGTGGCGCGATAAAAACAAATATGACCTTAAGTTTGATTTGTTGGATTTGCCGACAGAAGATACCCCGACTCTCGAAGGAGAACCGGCTGAGTATATTCGTCGTGTACAGGATTTTTGTTTATGGATGAATGAGAAGCCATCGCGTAATCTAACATTGCTGTTATTGGCGCAAGATGAGCTTAATTCCTCTAAAACAACGTTTGCAATGGGGTTTGCTCCCGACTTGTCTATTTTGCTGAGTAAAGAAATGAAGGATAATTACGGATTTCGCACGGTAGTAGAGAGTGCTCTTTACGGAATGGAGACTCGAGCCGGATTTGCTGAATTTATGGCATGGAAAGACTCGCTGAAAAAGTAATATCCAGTTAATAATAAAATGAATCGTCCCGTAAGAATAAAGAGCTTTGGCTTCTTTTCTTACGGGACGATTCATTTTATTCATTGGTCCGCTTCTTCTTTTGGAGAAACAAGTTGAACAAATCAGAGAAGGTGTTGAAATCCTTTTTGAATAAAATTCCTACCCCCTGAGTGGTAAGTGCTGATTTTACCGAATAGTTGCGGTCGTTGTAATGATTGTATGCTTTCAGTCGCCAGGATCCGGAAGGATTGATCAGGTACTCTAAATCGAAATCGCCGATGAATGAATTGTTTGCATTCGGATTATCGCGATACCCGAAATTGCCATTAAACAGGAGCCTGTTGTTGAGCAGTTGTGATGAAAGAGCCAATTCTACTTCGACATCCTTAAAATCACCTTTGTCACTACGGATATTTGTTCCGATATTCCAATTGTCACTTATCTGGCCCAATAGGTTGTTGAGCTGTGACGATAGGGTAGAAGAGGCTACTGCCGATAATTCTGTATAGCGGTTTTGCTGCGTGCTATTCACATAATCGGGCGTATAAAACTTATTCAGAATCATGAGGTAAAGAATCTGCCGATTCATCATTTCGTCGGTGCTGATGATGCTTTTAACCTGTCGGTCGATATCTTCGCTTACTGTCGGTAAGTTGATGTCGAAGCTGAGGTCGGGGCGATGCAGATCACCTTTTATGTTCAGAATACATTGTACGGGTACGGTGGGGCGACTCAACTCGCGCGATTGTGCAAATGATTCGTCCAATTCTGTCAGGTTGGCTGTCACCTGATAGATTGCGTTGATGTTGAGTTCGGCATTCAGTGGATCTCCCCTGAAATTTATACGGCTTCCCTGATTGATGGTAAAGTCACGCATAATCACATCCTGCAAGTTGAAATAATAGCTACCCTTATCGATCGTATATCCTCCGTAAAGTTTAAAGTCGTTGGTTTTGTTATATTCCAGTCGGATATTACCAGATCCTGTTCCTTTTATTTGATCTCCCGTAGCAGGATCCATGATTAATGTGATGGTAACATCGGGGGTTGCCTCCATTTGCAGGTTAAGGAATAGTTCGTGCCCCTGTTCTACGGGTGTGGGAACATGTTGGGGATGTTTAGCCACATTCAAAGAGTCGTGTGCCGATTTCCATTCTTTATCCGCATCGTGGAAAGTGATAAATTGATAATCTCCCGCTGTCAGATTCTCGTTGAGCGAAAAATTAAACTTCGAGTTGGTGCTGCTTTGTGCCGAAACGTCAATCCATGTTTTTTCTGCGGTTCCGTGAATACGCGCCGATCCGGATGCGAAAATCGTGCCCCAGTAAACCGGATTTATTTTTTCGGTTACATTGAAAACCTGAAAAGGCCGTCCTTTCGGAATAATAAAAGAAATATCATAACCGATATCCTTGAAATGCTCATAACTGATGCGCCCATTGGCAAAAGCCTGCGTAAAATTCTTATCGTATACTTTGATGTTGTTGAAGGCGATGCCATTGGTGTGAAAATGAATCGAATCCGTAATAGAATAAACGGTATTCAGGTAATCAATGCCAAAGGATACGTTTTCACCCCAAGCTTCGCCGGTCAGATTTAACTCTCTGAATTTTCCGTAGAGTGTGATGTCGCCGGAAGCTCTTCCTTGTAATCCTGTCAGGATTTTATTGGTCCAGATATCTACAAAACCAATGTTCAGACGATTCGCCTTGAAATTTAGCCATAAAGAGTCTTGTGCCAGATAGATTCCCCCGTCGATTAAGGTGGGAGTCGCATCGGGCTGCGTAATCGCTCCATTCATTCGGATGCCATTGTTGCGGGCATCCCAATCGCTATACAATTTGAGGTCGCCTAATAACTCGCCATTATAAGAGAAGTCTTTCACCTTGAAGCTATCTGTTTTTATTACAGGTACATGATCCTGATTAGACACCAGGAATTCACCTGTGCCCTGGCCGCCAAACATAATGAAATTCATATTGAGCGTTTGGAAAATATAATCCAGGCTCATGTCATGCAGGTTAAGGCGTAATGTGTCAGAGTTGTTCTGAGAAAAAATCCCATCCAGTTTCAGGTGTTGGCGATCATGGCGGATTTCAAAATTATTTACTTCCACCCGTCCTGAGTCGATTACGGCGGATGCAGGTAATAAGCTCCAGATCGAATCATTGAAAATCAGACTGGAGGGATGAAATTCGATTTCTGTACGAAGCGGATATTTGTTTTTGTTTCGTTTCTGAAAATTGAATGTAGTTGCAATTTCGCCACTATAAGTGGTTTCGGCAAGGTTGCTCCAGTTAAGACGGGTTGTTAATTCGCCGTTTTCTGCAATTGCATTCAGCGAAAGAGCGAGAGGTATGTTGTTTTTATTTAACCGCAATGTACTGAAACGTAGTCGTACCTGTTTGTCGGGCATATCGGCAAGGAAATTCCCTTCTTCAAAGTTTATTTTGCCCACGCTGAATTTTGGGAATACTCCGGCCACCCGGAATAATCCTTTCTCACTATTGTAAAAGCCACTCATGTCTACCGGTTTATCGAATGTTACCGGTAAGTTCAAAACTTTTTGAAGTTGGGATGTTTCGCTAATTTGCAGGGCAAAATCAAAATCATTGACAGTAGTGGAGCGCGTAGATGAATTTTTAGGAGCGACGACGGGCAGAACTCCGCTTAAAGTGGTACGAAGCTCTCTCACTAAATGGGCAAATGAATATTTTCCGCGTATCTGAGCTTTAAGTAAATCGGAATTGATTTGTACCACCTGTGGTGATTCATGATTAAATGCATTGATATGGAGGCTGTTTAGTGCGAACTGTTCGCCTGCATTGCTAAAAGTGAGCGAATCGAGCTCTATTCGTCCTTGTGCAGTATCGAAATTATCGCCGGTAAAGTTGGCCTGCAACTGAAATGATAATTCAGAATCCGGATATTTAGGAGCCAGCTTCAATTCACCCAGTCGAAGGTTGTTTATATCCGCCGACAGGTTGAATGACGTATTCGCGCGTGAGGTCATATCTATTTTCCCATTCACATGGATTTGCCCGTTGGGGTCGTCGAGCGCAACAGACCCATCGAAGCTTTTTCCTTTGAAAGATCCGTTTAAAGACAGGTTTTCGTAACGATAACCTTTAAAGTCGAATCTCTTGATTGCGCCGTTAAGTTCTCCTTTTACAGGTTTTTCTTTGGCCTTCTCTAAATCAACTTTAAGCGCAAACGCAACATTGTCGGGTAATTTTTTATCCGGTAACAGCATCCCTGTTTTTAATCCGCCCGTACTTACCTTACCCTTGCAGGTAAAACGGTTTCGTTCGAAATCTTTTCCCAATAGGACGTCTGTACGGATTGTTCCCAGGCGAGAGTAAAGATTTCCATACGCAACCAGATTGGTGAAGAATCCGGAGATATCACCATTAAAACGAACCGTGCCCAATCGATCCACGATTTCAGGTCGATTCCGCTTTTCGGGAGAAAAATTGTTGATTAAGAGCATTAATCCGGATGGCGTAACTTCGAGGTTGTTTACTTCTCCGAAAATATATGCCTCGGCAGGATGCGAAATGCCATAAAGGCTTGCTCTTGCATTCAGGGAGATTTCTTTATCGGCATATACTGAAATATAGGGTACATTAATCTGATTAATCTGTCCATGCGCTTCCAGTTGTAATTCTACCGGAGTTTCAAAATGACGGAGGGTTGGAACAAACGCACGTATATCATAGAGTGAGATTTGAGAACGTTCCATCTTTAACCGGAAACTGGCGCTATCCGTAAACTGATTGAGTGAATGTACCCGACTGTAATCGAGATCGAGCGAATCGAGCCGGATGGCTGATTCGGGTAATTGTAGTGAAAGATTGGTCAGCGAAGCCTGCTGTTTATTGGCAATAATAGAAAATGCCAGTTTTTCAAGATTAAAGCCACTTTGTTCGGCAAAACTTAAACGTTTGACGAGCAGGTTGAGCGAGTCTGCCGAATAAGTGCGCAATGCCACCGATCCGGAAATATCTTTTACATGAATATGATTTTTGTCGAATTTGTCTTGTTTATGGGGCGTCTGCGCTATGTCATATTGAAATGAGCCTCTGCGCAAAAATACAGAATTGAGATGCAGATCGAATGGGAACTCTTTTTTTATCGTATCCTTCGATGCAAAAGCATCGATTAAAAATTGAATATTGAGCGGCGTATGTTCGGTTGTCCGGTTCAGACGTACATCAAAACCCAATAACTGAATTGTTGTAAAAGAAAGGTTTTTTTTCAGTAAAGGAGTCCAGCGGAATCCTGCCGAAATTTTACTGGCAAAGAACAAAGTGTCCTGTTGCTGATCGGGGATCAGAACATTCTCGAGGGTTATCTTGTTAAAAGGACGAATGCGTACCTGTTGAATCGAAAGATCTGTTTTAAGTAATGCCGACAATTCGCGAACGACATTGTCTTTCGCATATTGCTGAATGCTATCGATACTGAGTAGCACGTAAAGCAATCCGTAAAAAGAGATAACGATAAGAATGATACCAAGAAGGATCTTCTTTATATAATTGTAAATTGTATGCATAATAGATTGTTCATACAAAAATAAAAAAAATCGGGTGTGTGGTATTATTAAAACAGCTTCAAATTCGTTATGTGCCCAAGTTATTGCATACTGATGATATAATATTTAAATTTGCGGGACGTGGAGGATGCAATAAGTATCCCGAAAGAAGAAAGATGGAGAAAAAAACAATCATATTGGGTATTGAATCGTCATGCGACGATACATCGGCATCCGTGATAGCCGATGGAGTATTACTATCGAATGTAATAGCCAGTCAGGCGGTTCACGAATCTTATGGAGGAGTCGTGCCGGAGTTGGCTTCCCGTTGTCATCAGCAAAATATCGTGCCGGTCGTATCGGAAGCGATTAAACGTGCAGGGATTACGAAAGAGGACCTGAGTGCAGTAGCCTTTACACGAGGCCCCGGGTTGATGGGGTCGTTATTGGTAGGCACCTCTTTTGCCAAAGGTTTTGCGACTGCATTGCAGATTCCAATGGTGGATGTGAATCATTTACAGGCACATGTGTTGGCTCATTTCATTAAAGATGCCGATACGGATACAGATCAGCCTAATTTCCCATTCTTGTGCTTGCTGGTATCGGGTGGAAACTCACAGATTATAAAAGTATCTTCTTACAAGGAGATGGAGGTAATCGGTCAGACCATTGATGATGCGGCAGGCGAAGCCTTCGATAAATGTGCGAAAGTAATGGGATTGGGTTATCCTGGTGGACCGATCGTCGATCGTTTGGCTAAGGAGGGAGATCCGACGCGCTTTAAATTCAATAAGCCGCATATCGCCGGGTTTGATTATAGCTTTAGTGGTTTAAAAACCTCATTTCTGTATATGTTGCGCGATAATCTAAAAGAAAATCCCAACTTTATAGAGGAGAATAAGAATGATTTATGTGCTTCTTTGCAAGCAACGATCGTAGATATCCTGATGGATAAATTGCGCAAGGCTTCGAAAGAAACCGGGATCCGCGAAATAGCCGTAGCCGGAGGTGTATCAGCCAATTCGGCTGTGCGCGCTGCTTTCGAAGATCACGCAAAACGTTTCGGATGGAAGATTCATGTACCAAAGTTTGCATTTACAACCGATAATGCAGCTATGGTTGCTATTACAGGACATTTTAAATACCTGGATGGAGCATTCTGCGCGTCGGATGCAGCTCCGTTTGCCCGGGTGGAATTATAATAGAATATGCTGAATTACTTATTCTTTCTGATCGTAGCATTTGTAACCATTGATTTTCTATTCGGTACAATACTGGGCTGGATTAATCGTCGTGCTGCCAAACCCGAGCTGCCTGCGCTGCTGGAGGGAATCTATGATCAGAAAGAATATAGTCGTCAGCAACTTTATTTTAAAAAAAACAATGCATTTGCAGCCGTCACCCGTACATTCGAATATGTGCTGATGATGGCTATGTTATTTACAGGAGGGTTTGGCCTGCTGGATGGTTTTGCCTATACGGTAACCCCAAGTCCGGTATTGGCGGCCCTTTTCTTTTTTGCCGTTATTTATATCGGCAATGATATTCTTACATTGCCATTTGCTTATTACGATACGTTTGTTATTGAAGAAAGATTCGGATTTAATAAAATGACTCCCAAACTATTTTTAAGCGATACCTTCAAGGGATGGGTTATTTCGGCTTTATTGGGAGGTGCATTGATAACGGGTGTATATCTGCTCTTTCAAATGTGGCGTGAAATGTTCTGGTTTTATGCATGGATTCTGATTTGTGCGGTTTCTGTATTCTTTTCAATGTTTTATTCTGAGTGGATCGTTCCTTTATTTAATAAGCAAACTCCTTTAACTCCGGGCGTGCTGCGTGATGCCATTCAGAAGTTCGCGGCAAAGGCCGATTTTGAAATTTCTAATATTTATGTGATTGACGGTTCGAAACGTTCAACGAAGGCAAATGCTTATTTTACCGGATTAGGCCGGAAAAAGCGGGTCGTATTGTATGATACATTGATACACGAACTTACTACCGAAGAGGTTGTGGCTGTATTGGCACATGAAATAGGGCATTATAAATACAGACATACTTATTTTAACCTCGGTTTGTCGGTCATGAATTCATTTGTCTTATTATATGTTTTTTCCTTATTGGTCGATAATGAAGTATTGGCCGAAGCGATGGGGGGTAAGTTTCCTACTTTTGAACTGGGTCTGATTGCTTTTACTTTACTCTATTCTCCCGTAGGATTGGTTACTGGAATTGCCGTAAATGCTATTTCGCGCCATAACGAATATCAGGCAGACCGCTTTGCGGCTTATTACGGACTGGCGGGAGCCCTTATTTCTGGATTAGAAAAAATTTCGGTAAAAGCACTTAGTAACCTTACGCCGGCTCCTGTGTATGTTTTCGTTTATTATTCACACCCTACCTTGTTACAACGAATAAAAAAGTTGCAGCCTTATCTGACTAAAAATTATTCCGAAAATGAAAATTGAAATCATAACCATTGGGGATGAAATCCTGATAGGACAAATTATAGATACTAATTCCGCATGGATGGCCCGGCAAATTAACCAATTAGGATGGGAGGTGGTACGTATTGTTACGGTTGCCGATGATAAAGAGGCTATCACGGATGCTTTCGATACGGCATTTAAGCGAGCGGATATAGTTTTAGTTACCGGTGGCACAGGTCCCACCAAAGATGACGTCACGAAAAATGTTTTATGTGAATACTTTAAGGGAACTCTCGTTTTTCGGGAAGATATTCTGGATAACATACGTGAAATATTTTCGAAACGCTCTCTTCAGTTGAATGAATTGACAGAAACGCAGGCCTGGGTGCCGGATAATGCCCGGGTTATAATGAATAAGGTAGGCACCGCCCCTTGTACCTGGTTTGAAAAAGAGGGTAAAGTGTTGGTGTCGATGGCGGGAGTTCCGGCAGAGATGAAATGGTTGATGACAAATGGCATTTTACCGGCTCTTGAAGCTCGGTTTAATGATGGATCGGCCGTATTGCACCATACTTTCATGGTAAAAAATTATACCGAATCGGCGCTTGCCGAATCACTTGCTTCTTTTGAACAATCGTTACCGGCCGATTTCAAATTAGCCTACTTGCCACAACCGGCTATTGTGAGGTTGCGATTGACCGGCCGTAATCGGGATTTCTCTTTATTAGAGCGGCAAATGAATTTATTGGCGAAGGAGCTGCGGGAAATACTGGGGAAAGATATATTCTCAGAAGAAGATATTCCACTTGCCGTTTTGATAGGAAATACGCTTAAGGAAAGAGATCTGACAATGTCTACGGCTGAAAGTTGCACGGGTGGGACAATCGCTCAGATGATTACTGCTATTCCGGGTAGTTCGGCATATTTTAATGGTGGAATCGTTTCTTATGCAAATGAGGTAAAGATAAACGTACTGGGGGTTAGCGAGGCCGATTTGAAGAAAGAAGGAGCAGTGAGTGAACCTGTTGTTCGTCAGATGGTAAACGGAGCTTGTCGGATATGTCTTACAGACTGTGCGGTAGCTACTTCGGGGATAGCCGGGCCGGATGGTGGTACTCCTGATAAGCCGGTTGGGACAATCTGGATTGCAGCCAAATATGGTGATAAGATAATATCCCGTTTATATTCGTTTGGGAAAATCAGAGAATACAATATCAATAAAGCTGCGAATACCGCTTTGTTGATGTTGCTGGAATTGATTGGAGAAGAATGATATATACACAAATAAAACAGGCTGATCTGAAGGGCTTTCCTTCCGATCAGCCTGTTTTATTTTATTATTATAATGTAGATAATTTAAAACTTATATCCTACGCCAATTGTAAAAACGCTGTTACGGCCGTTATCATCACTGTCAACATCTTTCAGTATTTTAGAAACGCCGGGGTTATAACGTAAATCCACTAACAGCCCAAAGTTGAAGTCATATCCGACACCAATCGCAAAACCGAAATCGAATGTATTTATATCCTCCATTTTAGTTTCAACCGAGGTCCCGTTTATTTCCGCTTTTGCTTTTTTATTAACGGCAAATCCAAACTGAGGTCCGGCATAAACATTAAAACCTTGTGTCAACGGATAGAATTTTGCTAAAATCGGAATCGTCAGATAATCCAGTTTCAATGTTACACTCGCGTCGGCATTACCGATTTCGCCCGATCCTTTCATTCCTTGTTGTGAGTATAAAAGATCTCCTTCGATTGCAAACTGATTTGTAACGAAATATTGTCCCATTACTCCGATATTCAATCCAATGCGTGGATCTCCGTCCGAGTTAGTACAATTAGCGATATTCATTCCTAATTTAGCCCCTAAAAAAGCAGCGTCTTTTTGTGCGAATGAAATAGTAGAGCAACCTAATAAGGCAGCTATACTCCAGCATAAACGTTTTCTCATATATTCGAATATTAAAATATTTTTTATGATATATTTGTGCGAATATACTAAATATTTACATTCGAATATTTTTTCAGTATTCGGATATTGTAATAAGGCAATATTATATAGGTTGCTTAGTAGGTATTATTAGTAGATGATGGTTTGGGAGAAAAGGTGTTATACGGATAAATACAGTTGTTTGGAGGGGATGAATAAACTGAAATTTGTCGGGGCATCAATCAAAAAATGGACTTTAAAAAGGCATAGATTCTAAAATTGAGATAAAATAAAGTGTAAAACGGATTTTTTTAATCGGATGTTTGGCTGGTAACAGAAAAATCACTTATTTTGCGCACTGTTTGTGAAAGCAGTCAAAAAACTAAAATTAGATAGCAATGTCGAAGATTTGTCAAATTACAGGAAAAAAGGCAATGGTTGGAAACAACGTGTCTCACTCTAAAAGAAGAACTAAGAGAAGATTCGAAGTCAACCTATTTGAAAAGAAGTTCTATTGGGCAGAACAGGATGTATGGATTAGCTTGAAAGTGTCTGCAGCTGGTCTACGTACTATTAACAAGAAAGGCTTGGATGCTGCATTGAAAGATGCTGCTAATGCCGGCTTTTTGAACGCTTAATTAATTAAAGGGAGAAATTAAAAATGGCAAAGAAAGCTAAAGGTAATAGAATTCAAGTAATTCTTGAGTGCACAGAGCACAAAAACAGTGGTATGCCGGGAACATCTCGTTACATCACTACAAAAAACAGAAAAAATACAACTGAAAGATTGGAATTGAAAAAATACAACCCAATCCTGAAGAAAGTAACAGTACACAAAGAAATTAAATAAGATTAAACCATGGCAAAGAAAACAGTCGCGTCTCTGCAAAAAGGTGAAGGTCGTACTTTCACTAAAGTAATCAAAATGGTTAAGTCTCCGAAAACAGGTGCTTACACTTTCCAGGAAGAAATGGTTCCTAACGATAAAGTAGCAGCTTTTTTGGCGAAATAATCCAGTAGGAGTATATTCGTACTACAAAATATAGAAACTTCCCTCGCATTAGTCTTTAATGCAGGGAAGTTTTTTTTTTGAAAGAATATGTTTAATTTTGTCGTGTATTGATAGAATCAGGTTTTTCAATTATAGCATAAACAAATGGGACTATTTAGTTTTTTTACAAAGGAAAAAAAGGAAACTCTGGATAAGGGATTATCCAAAACAAAAGAAAGTGTATTCTCTAAGATAGCCCGTGCTGTAGCTGGAAAGTCGAAGGTGGATGATGATGTGCTTGATAATCTGGAAGAGATTCTGATTACATCGGATGTGGGTGTAGAAACCACTCTGCGGATCATTGAGCGAATTGAGAAGCGCGTAGCCCGCGACAAATATGTCGGGACTGACGAGCTACAAAATATCTTGCGTGATGAGGTAGCGGGCTTGCTTGCAGAGCACCATACTGAAGAGATGCAGGATTTTACCGTCCCTGCCAATAAACGTCCATATGTGATTATGGTAGTTGGGGTAAATGGGGTAGGTAAAACCACCACGATCGGAAAATTGGCTTACCAATATAAAAAAGCCGGAAACAAGGTGTATTTAGGGGCGGCAGATACTTTCCGCGCAGCAGCAATTGAGCAGCTCGTGATTTGGGGCGAACGTGTGGACGTGCCGGTTGTCAAGCAGAAAATGGGATCGGATCCGGCATCCGTGGCCTATGATACAATCAGTTCGGCGGTGGCAAATGATGCGGATGTCGTGATTATCGATACAGCAGGCCGTTTGCATAATAAGGTCAATCTGATGAATGAGCTTTCTAAAATTAAGAAAGTGATGAATAAGGTGATTCCGGATGCACCTCACGAAATATTGTTGGTGTTGGATGGCTCGACCGGACAGAATGCTTTCGAACAGGCCAAACAATTTACGGCAGCTACCGAAGTCAATGCGTTGGCTATCACTAAGCTCGACGGTACGGCAAAAGGGGGTGTGGTAATAGGTATTTCGGATCAGTTTAAAACTCCGGTCAAATATATTGGTCTGGGTGAAGGGATGGAGGATCTGCAAGTATTCAACAACCGCGAATTTGTCGACTCTTTGTTTGGCGATAAATAATAAAATTTTAAAATGCAGACAAACTCTTAGTTTGTTTTAATGAATATTACGCTAACCATTCTTTTCTTTCGGCTAATTTTGCGCCGGGAAAAAAGAACGGGTAGCGTTTTTTTATGACAAATAATGCAATATGATTAAGAACCAGATAGATATTATTACATTGGGTTGCTCAAAAAACCTGGTGGATTCAGAGCAGTTGATGCGTCAGCTTACTGCCAACGGATATACAGCGAAGCACGATCCGGAAAATGTAGAAGGAGAAATCGTTGTTGTAAATACATGCGGGTTTATTGGGGATGCCAAAGAAGAGTCGATCAATATGATCCTCGAATTGTGTGAAGCCAAAAAACGGAAGGAGATCAGCAAGATTATTGTAATGGGATGTCTTTCGGAACGTTACATGGCCGACCTCGAAGGTGAACTGCCTGAAGTTGACCGTTTTTACGGTAAATTCAACTGGAAAAATGTGATTGATGATCTGGGGAAGGTATATCGTTCGGATCTGCAGTTGGAGCGTATCGTAACTACTCCACCTCATTATGCTTATATTAAGATTGGAGAAGGGTGTAACCGTGCATGCTCATATTGCGCTATTCCGATTATTACAGGGCGTTATCAGTCTCGCCCGATGGAGGATATCGTTGAAGAGATACGTATTCTAGTAAGCGAAGGTGTAAAAGAATTCCAGATTATCGCTCAGGACCTTTCTTATTACGGACTTGATTTGTATAAAGAATTGAAACTGGCCGAGCTTATTGAGCGCATTTCGGATGTGCCGGGTGTAGAGTGGATCCGTCTGCATTATGCCTATCCGTCAAAATTCCCATATGACGTATTGCGGGTAATGCGTGAGCGTGATAATGTATGTAAATACCTGGATATCGCATTACAGCATATTTCGGATAATCAGCTGACCAAAATGCGTCGGAATGTAACCAAAGAGCAAACTTACGAGTTGATCAAGCGTCTGCGTGAAGAAGTGCCGGGAATTCATATCCGTACAACCTTATTGGTGGGGCATCCGGGTGAAACCGACGAAGATTTTGAAGAATTGATGCAATTTGTGAAAGACGCAAAATTCGAAAGAATGGGGGCCTTTACTTACTCGGAAGAGGAGGGAACCTATTCTGCAAAAGCATATGCCGATGATATTGATGAGGATGTGAAGCAAGACCGTCTGGATGCGATCATGCGTATTCAGGAGCGTGTGGCTGCCGAATCAAATGAAGCGAAAGTAGGACAGACGCTTAAAGTGATTATTGACAAAGCGGAGGGTGATTATTATGTAGGGCGTACCGAATTTGATTCGCCTGAAGTTGATCCCGAAGTGCTGATCCGTAAAGATCAGACACTGGAGATAGGCTCTTTCTATCAGGTTAAAATAACAGGAGCTGAAACCTTCGAACTATATGGCGAAGTGGTAGGCTAAAAATCGGTATTATTGGCCGGAGATTATGATATATAACAAGCGAGGTGGTTTTTGAAGAACTGCCTCGCTTGTCGTTTATACGCAATCACCAATGCCTCCCGATTTCGAACTAATTGTTCATGGTAAGTGTTTTGTCGATACAGGAAATTATTTAATTAACCGGATATGAGCAAAGCATTTATTTTAAAGAATCGTCCGACAGGACGTCCTGCAGTTACGGATTTTGAAGAGGTGGAACTGCCGGTTTCTCAATTGGAGCAAGGCCAGGTGTTGGTGGCTGCCATGTTTATTTCGGTCGATCCTTATATGCGTGGCCGTATGAGCGATCAGAAATCCTATATTCCACCCTTTGAGCTTGGACAACCTATTACCGGAGGTGTAGTTGGTAAAATCGTAGATAGTAAAGTACCCGAGCTTCAGGTGGGCGACATGGTTGTCGGAATGCTGAAATGGCAGGATATTCAGGTTGTATGGGCAAATGAAGTACAGAAAATAGATCCTCAATTAGCTCCGCCAAGCTATTATTTGGGACTTTTAGGCATGACAGGTTTGACTGCTTACTTTGGGTTGACACGCATTGGTAAACCCAAACCGGCTGAAACCCTGGTTATTTCAGGTGCTGCGGGTGCAGTAGGCACGGTAGTAGGGCAATTGGGTAAAATATTGGGCTGTAACGTCGTTGGTATTGCCGGACAGAAGTCGAAGCTCAATTTTTTAAAAGAAGATATGGGATTTGATGCTGCAATAGATTATCATGATTTGGATAAAATGGATAAGGAGCTGCAAAAAGCGGCCCCGTTAGGTGTGGATATTTATTTTGATAATGTGGGAGGTGCGGTTTCCGACCATATTTTGAAGTATATTAATCATGGTGCCCGAATCATTGTTTGTGGGCAGATAGCTCTTTATAATGATCCCGAAAAAGCAGTCGGGCCTTATCCTCAAGTACAGTTGTTAAAGTGTAGTGCAATGATGCGAGGCTTTATTGTATCGGATTTTAAAGACTCATTTCATGATGGAATGCTTGAATTGATGAAATGGTATAAAGATGGCTTGCTGAAAGGCCAGGAAACGATTATTAAAGGATTCGATAAACTCCCGGAAACATTTATTAGCTTGTTTGATGGTAAAAATGTAGGAAAGCTAATTGTTGAAATATAAGGAATATGGTGTGACTCTTAAATAAAACGATATTATAAAAATTACTTTATACAACTAAATAATATAAAATAAATATCTATTATATTTGTATCACCCAACGGAAAATTGCCGGAGTGGTCGATCGGGTCGCACTCGAAATGCGGTGTACGGGTAACTGTACCGGGGGTTCGAATCCCTCATTTTCCGCATGATGAAGGGAAAGAAGTATTATGCCTCTTTCCCTTTATTTTTATTAATAAAGATATATTTTATGCATATTTTATGAAAAAGGCAACTTTGTTATTGTTTGTATTTGCGAAGTTGATATTTACCCCATTGATTGCAGATTCATTACAGAATGTGTTCCCCTCAGAGAAAAAAAAATTACTGATTAATTTTGATAAAGAATTTCCTCCTTTCGAATTTATTAATGATGACGGAGAGCCGGATGGGTTAAATGTAGAGTTGTTTCGTGAGATTATGAAGCGACTAAATCAACCATATGAATTTTCAATGGCAAACTGGGGAGAAATTGTGAATGATTTTGAAGCTGGAAAAACAGACCTTATTTTGGGTATTGCAAATACTCCTGAACGTAAATCCCACATGAATTTCGCTATTCCGCACAGTGAGATCTTTCTTGAGATTATCTCACCCAAAGAACGCCCGGTGAGGATAATAGATGAATTACGTAATAAGAATATCTTGGTTCAGGAACAAGACTGGGCACAAGAATATATCAAGAATAATGATCTGTCTCAACATATCCGGCAGGTGAAGACAGTAGAGGAGGGTTTGTTTTTATTGGCGACAGAGGGTTATGATGCATTCTTTTGCACCAACATTGTTACACGATTTCACAAAAAACGGGCCAAATTAGCACAGTTCCATTTTCAACGTGCAGACATTTCGACTAGACCATATTCAATTGCTGTTCCTAAAGAAAATGAACGCTTGCTTTATATGATTAATGGTACGCTTTATGAACTGAAGATGGAGGGGAAGTTGGATGAATTATACGATAAGTGGTTGGGTGTTTACGATAAACAGGGGATACCCGATATTGTTAAGAACTTACTGATAGGGTGTTTTTGTGTAGCGTTGATGCTGATCATTTTTGTGATAACGTTGCGCCAACGGATTAATAAGGCAACCGGCAAATTATATAGTTCGCAACAACAACTTAAAGATACTAACCTCCAGTTATACCTGGTTTTGAGAGCAGGTAATATTACTCCTTTTACATGGAATGTAACGACAAATAAAATAACCGTTTCGTACAGGAGCCAGAATAAAGATCAGAAGCTCGAATTATTTGAGGAGATTGTAGACCTGGATATACTCATTAATTATTTTTTGCCAAAATACATAACACCTCTTCATGATTACTTTAATCAGATTCGTGAGGGTAAAAAAGAAACTTGCCATTTCGAAATTTCCTCTGATAAAACCGGAAAATATACTTATTATGATTTATATATAAGCCGGGATACGACTCAAAAAACAGAGATTGTAATCGGATATATTCAAGATATTACCGAACGAAAAATAAACGAATTGGATTTGGCGGAAGCCAAAGAGCGCGCAGAAAGATCCGACCGGTTTAAATCGGCCTTTATTGCCAATATGAGTCATGAAATACGTACTCCTTTAAATTCGATTGTCGGGTTTTCGCAGTTGATGCGTAATGCCGAAACAGAAGAGGAAAAAGATATGTATATGAATGTGATTCAGGAAAACAACAATCACCTCTTGAAGCTGATTACAGATGTGCTGGATCTTTCAAAAATAGAAGCCGGTTATATCGAATTAATCGATAAGGCCTTTTATGTGAATGAATTTATGGATGAATTGTATCAGCGCTTTAATCCATGTGTATGTCATGAGGTCGTATTGGTTATGATAAAGCCCGATTTCGACTGTTTTATTGAGTTCGACAAAGACCGTTTGTTGCAGATAATGTCTACACTACTCAGCAATGCACAGAAATTTACTACACACGGGTCTATAACATTCGGATACAAAGTACATCCGGAAGGAATTTTATTTTATGTAAGCGATACGGGAATAGGGATTGCATCCGAATATCAACATAAGATATTCGAGCGATTCGAAAAAGTCAATTCCTTCGCACCGGGGGCCGGGATTGGGTTGTCAATATGCAAATTGATCATAGAGAGTGCCGGCGGAAACATATCGGTAACATCTCAATTAAATAAAGGCAGTCGGTTTGAAGTTTTCTTACCATGTATTCCGGAAGTTGTTTGCCTGACAGAAAAGGAGACCTTAAAAGATATATCTTAAAATTCAGGTAATAGTGTACCTCAGAATCTCGATTAGAGGATTATCTTTGTTGCTAATAAAGCACAAAATAATCCTCTAATTCTTTTTGCTTATGAAATCTTTTTTACTCACACTCCTTTTGCTGATAAGCAGCTTTTATATGGCTGCCACAAATGATCCGGTAAAACGGTATTTTCGGATAGATATTCAAAAAGAAATAGGAAGCACAACCTGGGTTTATGTCGAGAAAGGATTGAAAGAAGCGAACCAATGGAAGGCGGATGGAATTATATTGAACATGAATACGTATGGTGGTACGGTTGTACATGCCGATTCTATTCGTACGGCAATTTTAAACAGCCCGATTCCGGTATATGCGTTTATTAATAATAATGCGGCTTCCGCAGGGGCACTTATCGCAATTGCTTGCGATTCGATTTATATGCGAAAAGGGGCAAATATGGGGGCTGCCACAGTTGTAGATCAAACCGGGCAGCAAATGCCCGATAAATATCAATCCTATATGCGGGCAACGATTCGTTCGACTGCCGAAGCACATGGCAAAGATACTGTAGTCGAAAATGGTAAAACGGTAGTTCGCTGGCGCCGTGATCCGGCTATCGCAGAAGCGATGGTTGATGACCGGATTGCAATACCAAATGTAACGGACAGCGGTAAAGTGCTGACATTTACTACGGAGGAAGCGATTCGCTTTGGTTATTCCGAAGGGGAGGCTGATAGTGTAGATGATATCATTCGGAATCATTTAGGTGTTGATCATTATGAGATAAAGGTATTTAAACCTACCTGGATGGATGACGCATTAGGCTGGCTTACATCACCCGGATTACAAGCGATACTGATCATGATTATCGTGTTAGGTATCTATTATGAATTACAGTCTCCAGGCATCGGTTTTCCATCGATAGCGGCATTGATCGCTGCCATCTTATATTTCGCTCCGCTTTATCTCGAAGGTTTAGCCGCAAATTGGGAAATCGTCGTATTTGTGGTCGGTATTATCCTGGTAGTAATCGAATTATTCGCATTTCCCGGTTTTGGCGTTATAGGTATTTCCGGAATTGTTCTAATGGTAGGTGCGCTTATTCTGGCCCTTATCGGAAATGTCCGGTTTGATTTTGACGGAGTCGATATAAAAGATGCCAATAGGGCCATTTTTACAGTGGTGACAGGCGTTGTCCTGGGATTTGCCGGCATGATTTATTTGATGAGCCGAATCGGTACGAGTCGATTTATGCGAAAACTCGCTCTTCAGACCGAAGAAACCGTTAAAGACGGTTACATTGCCGTAGATGCCTCTTTAAATCAGCTGATTGGAAAAGAGGGGCGTGCCGCAATGTTGTTACGGCCCTCTGGTAAGGTAATCATCGACGGCGAGTATTACGATGCAATCGCCTTGTATGGCTACATCAATAAAAACAGCAAAATACACGTCTTGAAATATGAGAATGCTCAGTTGTATGTGATTGAGAAAAAATAAAAAAATAAATTATATAAATGAATATTATAGGAATAATTCCGGCTCGTTATGCTTCAACCCGGTTTCCCGGCAAACCGCTTGCTGACTTGGCTGGTAAACCGGTTATTCAGCGGGTATATGAACAAGTTGCCGGAGTGTTTGACGAGGCTGTAGTAGCCACTGATGATGAGCGTATTTATAATGTGGTAAGAAGTTTCGGTGGCAATGTAGTAATGACTTCAACTGAACATAAAAGTGGAACAGACCGTTGTTATGAAGCATATCAAAAGCTCGGAAAAGAATATGATGTGATTGTTAATATCCAAGGTGATGAGCCTTTTATTCATATTTCTCAGCTTGAATCTGTCAAACAATGTTTCGATTGTTTGCAAACCGATATAGCGACGCTTGTAAAGCCTTTTTTAGAGACGGATGGGATAGAGGCCCTTTTTAATCCCAACTCTCCCAAAGTGGTGTTGAATAAGCAAATGCAGGCATTGTATTTCAGTCGCTCCGTCATACCGTATTTGCGCAATGTTGTACAGGAGGAGTGGTTGAAACATCATACTTTTTATAAACACATCGGATTGTATGCCTACCGCGCTTCCGTACTGAAAGAGATTACTTCGCTGCCGCAATCTGAATTGGAAGTGGCAGAATCGCTCGAACAGTTGCGTTGGTTGGAAAATGGGTACCGGATAAAAGTGGGTATTACCGATCGTGAAACCATCGGGATCGATACGCCTGAAGATTTAGAAAAGGCAGTCGTGTATTATCAGAATCATTTTAATAAATAAAACATCATGCTGGATAGAAACCACCCGCCGGTAACACGGCAAATCGAACATATCGAAATTCCCGAACCGCGCCTTCTGAAAGCGCCCAATGGGATGGATATTTACATTCTTGATATGGGTGATCAGGATGTAGTTCGTATTGATCTGATGTTTGGTGCCGGTAAATGGGAGCAGGAAAAGCTTCTGGTTGCCATGTTTACAAACCTGATGTTGAAAGAGGGTGTCGAAGGGATGACTTCGCAGGAAGTTGCCGAACATCTCGACTATTATGGAGCATGGTTACAGCCTTCGGCTACTTTTCATAATTCGTATGTTACGCTTTACTCTTTAAATAAGCATGTCGATAAAACCATTCCGGTATTGGAGAAGATTATAAAGAATCCTCTATTTCCGGAACATGAGTTTGATGTAATCCGCAACCGTCGCAAACAGCAATTCCGTGTGGATGATGAAAAAGTAGATGTGAAGGCATTCAATAAATTCGTAGAATTACTATACAGCAAGGAATATCCATATGGTAATTGTGCGGAAGAGCATCAGTTTGATGAAGTAACTCGCGAAGATCTGATTGATTTTCATGCCCGTTGTTATCAATCCGATAATTGCCGGATTATTTTAACGGGTCGGGTAACGGATGAAATCATAGCGCAGGTAATCGCTCATTTTGGCAAAGATAAATGGGGGGCAGATCTTCATTTTAAAGAACCTTCCTATCATACTGAAGCATCCGTTGCAGGGCGTTATCATGTGGAAAAGCCGGATGCAATGCAGTCGGCGGTCAGAATCGGAATTCCATTGGTAGGGCGTACGCATCCTGATTATCCAAAACTGCGTGTTTTAAACACATTGTTAGGAGGATATTTCGGTAGCAGGCTGATGGCTAATATCCGGGAAGAGAAAGGATATACCTATGGGATCGGATCTTCTATTACAACATTGAAGTTCGCTTCTTACCTAAGCATAGCCACTCAAACGGCAACCGAATATACAGAACCGCTTATTAAAGAAGTTTTCTATGAAATCGACCGATTAAAAGAAGAACTTGTGTCAGAAGAAGAGCTTGAAATGATGAAAGGTTATCTGATGGGAGAGATGGCTCGTTTATTCGACGGCCCGTTCTCTATCGCCGATGCTCATCAGTCGCTTTTGGCAAATGACATGACCAGCGAATACTATCATCAGATGATCCAGGCTATTCAAAGTGTAACGGCTGAAGAACTACGCGATCTGGCTCGCAAATACCTGATCAACGATCAGTTTTATACAGTAGTTGCCGGTCAGATTAATTCTTAAGTATTCAGCACTTCTATTCAGATAGATAAATAATATTGATGAGGCACTTTGCTTGATGAAGATTTGAAAAAGTCGGATTCAGCAAAGTGTTTCTTTTTTCAATGACCTGCGAATCTACCTTTTTGCTCAATAAGTAATTGCATTTTTCAATCAGCTCATTTTTATCATCAGCTACGTAACACAAGCTCTCTAATCCCGACCCGGCAAGCATCATCGAGTTTACCAATACATGGCGCCCTTTGAATAAGCTGTTCAGTAGTTTCAGTTTTAAACCGGTATCCTGAAAAGTAATCAGCGTATGTACTTGTGCTGAGGTTGTCAGCATATTCATCTCCTCTTCCGATGGATTTGCAATCAATTTTATATTCTTATATCGTGCCGCTTCCTTTTTCAAGGTAGCAGAAGGATCCATCCCCGCAATAATACAAGAGGTGGTAAGTCGGGAAAATAAATTTCTGATCAGATAAAGTGCGGCTTTCTCATTTTCAAGTACCGAAAGTTTACCATGGTATAATACAAAGTCTGATTTTCCCGGAAGAATTTGTAATTCGTCATTTGCATGAAAGCAAGGCATAAAACTGACCTTGGCTTCAGGATAAGTTGTCCTGAAGTGATCGACATCTGTCGTTGATACAGCCAGGATATGCGTGGCATTTCTTACTTTCTTCTCAAAAAATCTGAATCGGATACTTTCTATCCGGTAAAACAGCTTATAAACGGGATTGGATTCAGCTTTGGCCAGACTCAGGTAATAATCATGCTCGACATTGCAAGATCTGAAAATCCGGATACGTCTCTTTAGGCGTTCATCTGAAAAATAATAACATGAATGTAACCCTTCGAAAAGAATCGGGTGATTATCCTTAAGCAGATTATCAATCAATTCCTTTCGTTTACGACTATATACGTTATAGGGCAATAGTGTCAGGTTAGCCACTATGCCGGTATCTCTTTTGTAATAATAAATCTGATGGCAATATTTTTCAAGTTCTGAGGCTTGCGGGCGTTCATACTCAAAACAATGTAAAATAATTTTTATTCCACATAAATGCAAACTCCGTATTTTATGGAATACGTCGATCACTCCTCCGTAATTTGCAGGCCAGGGAATATTGAACGAGATGATATGTAAATATTTATCCATGATTATTACAAAAATATAAAAATAAGAGCATATCAGAAGTGATAAGGAGTAATATTTCTAACGAGATATTGAGGGTATGTACGGAGGCTTTTAAGCGTGTTTTAGATGGGAGCTTACAATCATATTTGACTCAATGACGAACACTTGCCCGCAATAAGTGTTATAATTAATAATCCAAATTCTCAATCCTAAGTTATTATGAAATATTTGATTGTTTATGCACACCCAAATCCCAATAGCTTTAATCATGCTATTTTAGAGAAAGTAATTGATAAATTAACAGTATTAGGCGCTACCGTAGAAGTACGCGACCTGTATAAAATAAATTTCAATCCCTGCCTGAGTTTGGCTGATATTGAAGCTGTGAGGAAAGGTGAAGTTTTACCGGATGTTAAAACCGAACAGGAGTATATAAATCAGGCTGATAAAATAATTTTTATTTCACCGATTTGGTGGAATCTGTTGCCAGCCATTCTGAAAGGATATTTCGACCGGGTGTTTACGATCGATTTTGCAGTAGCCAAAATGAGTAATGGATATACCGGACTATTAGGAGCTAAAAAGTTCGGTATGTTTAATACAATAGCTGATACCAAAGAAAATATGGTCAGAAACGGGGATAGTGCCGCGTTGCAACATTTAATTGACAATGGCATATTTAAATATGTTGATTCCCCGCTATGCTTTCATCAGATATTTTATCAAATAGATACCATCGGAGAAGAAAAACGGCATGAGATGCTAACCGAAGTTGAAAAGATTGTAGAGCAATTCATGTTAGATCCTAATTATTGTCCGTTTTTCGGGTAATCTCAGATTCTTCAAAACGAAAGAGAGGCTAAGTATTTAATTCAATAAATACTTAGCCTCTCTTTCGTTTTGAAGAATTATTCTACCAACTCAACATTATCAATCCATAGGATATCTCCGACAGCACCTACATAGGCACCTCCATAGCCGGCCGAAAAACGGATGATGATGTGAGTAGGGGTATCATTTTCATCACCCCACCCGGTTTCGATAATTTGTTTATTTTCGCCCTTGCTGTTTTTGCCACAAATGATATTTTCTCCTTTATAAAGATCCATATAAGATTCATAGCCTGGCTTTTGAGTAATATCGCCATATTGTACCGGCAATTCATACCCATTCACCCAGTTCGGAGTAGTCTGGCCAAATCGCACCCAGCCTGTACCGATTCGCTTAGCATAGATATTGCCATCGGCATCCTCCCAACGCTTCTGCAGTAATACGCAAACGTCTGCAGCATTTTTGCCGGTCAGCTTCGATTTACTAAAGCCGGTAGCTTTCATTCGTTTGCCGCCGGTCTTTGTTTTATAATCAAAACGGATCGCCTTGATTCGTTTATCAAACGGAATGCCCTGCATTAATTTCTGCATCGGATCTTTGCTGTCGCGTACAGGTTCGGTAATAGAGCCTGTAAAGATTGTCCCGGTAGCCAGAACCTTTAGGTTGATAATACCTAATACCACCACCTCTTCAAGGCGGGTTTCAAGACGGGCGCAATACCCATCCCCTCTCTTCTCCGGAAAAACGGTGCTGCTTCCCTTTACAATGCCCGACACCTTTGCATATACGCTCGATGTCTCCCAAGGCGAATCGCCCGGAAGGTGAGCAATAGCTTCGCGAATCGTATCCGGACGTCCTATTTCATAGAGCGTACGTGTTTTACCGCCAATGATGCCACTTTCCTTGATTTCACGCATAATCCAGCTATCCATATTTGAATAGGGGAGTTGGCGAAGTTGAGCGAAGGAAGCGACGCCCGAGGTACATAATCCAAAAAGGATGGCCCCCAAGCGCAGATTCTTTTTAAAACTCATTGTTTTTTGTTTTGCAATTTATAAATGATAATCCCATTGATCAAGAGCAAACTTCCAGTTTTTTTCAACCAGCTCGATTGTGCGTGGTTCATATTTATACTGGTTTTTCTTATACCCTTTTTTCTTGTTGAGATATGCTTCGATAGCCGGACGCGCTGCTTCGAATCCCGGAATCTGTAATGTTTCGTAGATATTGCGAGTCACTTCAAGCGCATTCGCTTCGATATCTTCAAATTTAACCTCAATCAGATTTCCTGCCGGAATCAATGCCTTATCCGCCTCATATTTTTCGTACATCGTTTTGTAAACCGATAGAATCTGAGCCTCGATTTCCTCGTTCGAAATATCCTGTAGCTTCAGCGGCTGGATCGTATTGGTAAAGAACGAACGGGTAGATTCGAATACCGTATACGGGTTACGCATCAGGTAGATAAACTTAGCGTTCGGATACATCTCCAAAATCTCCTTTACACGAGCCGTATGCGGTGGGTTTTTCGATAAAAACTGAGTGCCGTTAGTGTTATGAAGAGACACTTTCACCAATTGGCGGAACGTATCCTGAAACTCTTTCTTTTCGGCTGCCGAAGCATCGCGGAAAGTAAGATATTTATTCGTATACTCATTCCATGATTTCGGGAAGAACCAAAAGTTATAATAGTTTACAGTTGTCATATTTGACAAAGCAAACTCCTCTTCCTGTGGCAAGTCCACGTTTAGTTCCATATTGTCGGTCGGACGTTTGTCGGGCATCAGGTAAGCCATGCTTTTTTTGAAGAACGACTGTCCGAACAGCATCAGATTCGGGAATACCGTCTGATACGTCGTGTTATAGCCAAAATGCTCGTCCAATGAAAGAATGTTGTGAACAAACGTCGTACCGCTGCGCCAGTGGCCCAGGATAAATACCGGCTGATCTTCATATTCCTTCGTATCGGTCAGTTTTTTGATACGAACATCTTCAAAAGGTTGCAATACCGACAAGATACGACAGATCCCCTTTGTAAGATAATATTTTCCTTTATATCCTTTATCGATGGGTTGGTTTTTTGCCGTACGCTGAAAGGTCTTCCATTTGGCACCTACCATTGTATTTACCGGCAATTTGCTGAATTCAATTAAGCCCATTTTATTTTTTTCTTCTTGTTCAAATTATTAAATACGGCGAATCAAGTCTTCAATCGCTTCAATTTCGGAAGTGCGGATCGTGAAATCTGCATCTTGCGGTACGTCATAACGACCGTCGATACCCGGAATGTCATTGATTCTTCCCTCTTCTGCCTCTTTGTAGAACTCCGGTTCACGCGCTTTGCAAGTTTCCAGTGTTTCGTCCATATAGATAAGCGTAAAACGCTCTTGGCCGATCACTTCTTTCACTTGCTGACGAATCGATTCGTCCGGCGAGCGGAACGCGCAAATCGTAATGATACCCTGTTCATTCAGAATGCGGCTCATGTGAGCTACACGGCGCAAGTGTTCGGCACGGTCGGCCGGAGTAAAGTCGAGTTCGTGCGATAAACCGGCACGCACCGACGATCCGTCCAATACCACAACCGTCTTACCTTCGTCAAACAGGCGACGCTCCAGGATATAAGCCAACTCTTTTTTACCGCTGCCGGCCAATCCGGTAATCCACAAAGTCTGTCCTTTCTGGCCGAAGCGTTCTTCTCGTTCTTTTACCGAAATCAAAGATTTACCCTCCTGAGCACGTTCACGATTGATATCGTTGATGCGCGAAGGCAGGTCTTTATTATTCAACTTTTCGATAATCATACCCACCGCACTGGTGTTGTTGGTAATCGGGTCGATCAGAATAAAAGCCCCCGTATTTTTATTTTTCTTATAAGAGTCGAATAGCAGCGGCTTGTTGGTAGTAAGCACTACGCGGCCAATCTCATTCAACGTAAAGAAATCAACTTTCGATTGTTCAAGCGTGTTTACATCCACTTTATAACGGATCTCGTCGATACGAGCTTTCGTCATATTGGTGGTATGCTTGATAAAGAATTGTTTGCGCGGATCCATCGCTTCTTCATCCATCCATACCAGCATCGCTTCAAAATGGCGATCGATAGAGGGTTGGTTGTCAGGATGCACAATCATTTCGCCACGCGAAATATCGATTTCATCTTCAAGCGTAAGGGTTACAGACATCGGTGCGAAAGCTTCGCTTATCTCCCCTTCGTAAGTATGAATACCCTTGATGCGCGATTTTTTACCCGAAGGCAATGCCATGATCTCGTCTCCCTTCTTCACGATACCCGAAGCAACTTTTGCAGAGAATCCGCGGAAGTCAAGATTCGGTCGCAATACATACTGTACCGGATAGCGGAAATCTTCATAATTATGGTCGCTTCCGATATGTACGTTTTCAAGGAATTCAAGCAACGATTCCCCTTTATACCAAGGCATCGCATCCGTTACCTCTACCACATTGTCGCCTTTCAGCGCCGAAATCGGAATCGGTTTGATATCCGGAATATCCAGACGCGTTACGAAGCTCTTGTAGTCTTCTACGATTTTGTTGAATACCGCTTCGTCATAATTCACAAGGTCCATCTTGTTTACAGCCAGCACCACGTGTTTGATACCCAGTAACGATACAAGAAACGTATGGCGTTTGGTCTGCGTAATCACACCCGTACGCGCATCTACCAGGATAATCGCCAGATTGGCGGTAGATCCCCCCGTAATCATATTACGCGTATACTGCTCATGTCCCGGAGTATCCGCAATGATGAATTTACGTTTGTTGGTCGAGAAATAACGGTAAGCCACGTCGATCGTGATCCCTTGCTCACGTTCAGCTTTCAAACCGTCCAATAGCAACGCATAGTCTATTTCACCTGCACCGGCGTTTCCTACACGCTTGCTGTCGCGTTCTAAAGCATCCAGCTGATCTTCATACAGCTTCTTGCTGTCGAAAAGCAGACGCCCGATCAGGGTTGATTTTCCGTCATCTACCGAACCGGCCGTAAGCAGGCGCAACAAATCTTTCTTCTCGTCTTTATCGAGGAAATCCTTTATATTTAGTTTTGAATCCATGAGTCTTGTCAATTAAAAATAACCTTCGCGTTTCTTTTGCTCCATGCTTGCTTCCTGGTCGAAGTCGATAACTCGGGTAGAGCGTTCCGATTTAGTCGTTGTCATCATCTCTGCCACGATATCTTCAATCGTATTGGCTTCCGATTCGATCGCTCCCGTAAGCGGGTAGCAACCCAATGTGCGGAAACGGACCATTTTCATTTCTGCTTTCTCTGCCAGTTCGGCCGGCATACGCTCATCGTCTACCATCACCATCGTACCGTCCATCTCAACAACCGGACGTTCTTTCGCGAAATAAAGCGGAACGATCGGAATGTTTTCTAAACGGATATATTGCCAGATGTCGAGTTCTGTCCAGTTCGAAAGCGGAAACACACGAATCGATTCCCCTTTGTTTACGCGAGCATTATAGATGTCCCATAACTCCGGACGCTGGTTTTTCGGATCCCATTGCTGAAACTGATCGCGGAAAGAGTAGATACGTTCTTTGGCACGCGATTTCTCTTCGTCGCGACGTGCGCCACCGAAAGCTGCGTCGAATTTGTATTTCTTCAAAGAGCTTAGAAGGGCCTGTGTTTTCATCAGGTCGGTATGCACCTTGCTACCGTGAGTAAAAGGGCCCACACCCGCTTCGAATGCTTCTTTGTTATACTCTACGATCAAATCCCACCCATGCTCTTTTGCGTAGCGGTCGCGAAATTCAATCATCTCCTTAAACTTCCATTTCGAATCGATATGCATCAGCGGAAACGGCACTTTGCCCGGGGCAAACGCTTTTTCGGCAAGACGAACCATTACAGACGAGTCTTTCCCGATAGAATAAAGCATTACCGGATTTTCAAATTCCGCCGCCACTTCACGGATGATATGGATCGATTCGGCTTCAAGCTGCCGAAGGTGGCTCAGGTTATATTCTGACATATCTTATTTGTTTTTTATTTTACTTCTTCTTGTTTCAGCTGAGGCAATACAGCCGCCAACAGCTCTTCTACGCAAACACCCAAACCGGCTTTCGATGTGTCGATTGCCACAGCCGGATGTTCAGGAGCCTCGAAAGGGGAGGAGATACCGGTAAAGTTCTTGATTTCGCCGGCTCGTGCCTTGCGATACAATCCCTTGATATCGCGTTGCTCACACACTTCGAGCGGAGTGCTTACGAATACTTCGATGAAATTTTCCGCACCGATAATTGTTTCCGCTTGTTTGCGTATCGCATTGGTAGGGCTGATAAAGGCCGCCAGCGTAACGACTCCGCAATCCACGAATAATTTTGATACCTCTGCAATGCGACGAATATTTTCTTCGCGGTCGGCTTCCGTAAAGCCCAGGTTATTGTTGATGCCGGTACGAATATTGTCGCCGTCGAGCAAATAGCATAAAACACCTCTCTGGTTAAGCTCTCGTTCAAGCGCTATCGCCAGGGTGCTCTTGCCTGAACCCGACAGGCCGGTAAACCAGATCACCTTTGATGTCTGTTTCAACAATTTCTCGCGATCGGCACGTTGTAATGTTTGGTCGAAAATGGGATAAATATGGTTATTCATAATTCAGTACTGTTGCTTTTGTTTTTAAAAAGGCCAGATAAATGGAATCAGGATTACTGACATGATAAATACGATCAGCGAAAGAGGCAGTCCTACTTTCAGGTAATCACTGAACTTATAGTTTCCGATACCCTGTACGATCAAATTGGTTTGGTAACCGATCGGCGTCAGAAAACTTGCTGATGCAGCCATACAAATCGTTACGAAGAAAGGAAGTGGCTCAACCCCCAACTGTTTCGATGCTTCGAGTGCGATCGGAAACGCCAGCGCTGCCGCAGCGTTATTGGTGATAACTTCCGTAAACAGACAGGTAATCAAAAATAAAACCGCCAATACAGCATGGGGGCCTAAATGATAAACCGCTCCGATCGTATGTTCTGCAATAAATCCGGCCATTCCCGAATTAATCATCCCTTTGCTGATGGCAAACGCGCAAGCAATAGTAATCATCACGTCCCAACTGATGAATTTGGTATATTTTTTTGCCGGAAAAATATTCGACCACGCCATGATGATAGCCGTAAGGGCCGCCATTGAAAGCATGTCGATTTTAAAATTCCAGGGTAAATTGATTTTGTCTCCCACGGCAGCTCCCAAAATCATAATCCCGGTAAGAATCAGAGCGATAGTGCGTTTGCGGGATGGTGCCGGTTTTTTGATTTCGCCGGTTTCCGAAAGCAGATAAAATACACTCGATTCGCCCCAGGCCTGCATAAATGTATCGTCAGTCAATAACACAAGGTTATCACCCTCTGTCAGTTTTATTTTATTCAGACCTTGCGTAATACGTTCACCATTACGATGCAGCGACATCACGATTGCTCCGTAATGACGGTAAAAATCAAATTCGCCCAATGTCTTTCCGATACCGGGAAAACGGGGTGCCAATACCGCCTCTACCTGTTTGGTTGCGGCGTCCCGGAAACTGTCATCACAGTTGTGCAGACAATTCAAAGACAAGTCGGAAGTCATCATCAACCGGTTCAATCCTTTCGACGTGCCGGCAAGTACCAGTTTGTCGTTTTCCGAAATCACCAACTCTTTCGAATCAGCAGCAATTACCTTATTCTGACAAATGAGCGAAGTAACCCGCATATCGTTCAGATGTTCCAGTTGTCCGTTACAAATCTTCTTTCCGATAAACTTGCTGCCCGGATGTACCGTCACGTCGTAATAATACTCTTTTGGAATATCCGTATGGTTTGCAGTTTGTTTCGGATTGCCCGGCAATAGATAGCGGGATGCGAAAATAATATAAAGTAACCCCACGATCGCTATCGGAAAGCCAACCTTCCCGATCTCGAAGAGCGGCATACCATAGCCGGTTTCGCTGATCATCATACCATCTACTACAAGGTTTGTCGTAGTGCCGATTACAGTACACATACCACCCAGTATGGTGGCATAAGAGAGAGGAATCAGTATTTTTTTTGAAGGTACGTTCATTATTTCAGCCCAACGTTTAAACATCGGCGCAAAAATAATAACGATGGGTGTGTTGTTCAAAAAGGCCGATAGGGCCGATACAGGTATAAGCATGCGGGAAAGCATGTTTGACATGCTTCCCTTCTTTTGTGGCAACATTAGCGCTGCGATGCGATTCAAAGCACCACTCCGGCTTACTCCTTCACTGACCAGATAAAGCAACCCGACGGTAATCATCCCCCGGTTGCTGAATCCTGATAATGCTTCCTGCGAATCGATAACTCCCGATGCCATCATCAATATGACAATAGTAAAGAGTGTCATGCCCGGACGCATACGGTCTTTGATCAGGATCGCGATCATTCCCACAATTAATATGAGTACATATACTCCTTGTGCAGACATAAATCTGTGATGAAAGGTTTATCTGACGATAAAATAAGGATTTAACAGATTCTCCTTATTATAAGTCAGTGGATGTATGTTGTCTTGTTGGTAGATTTGTTTACCGGCATAAATAGCAATCGCATGGCCGGCTGCGGTATCCCATTCCATGGTTGGAGCAAACCGTGGATAAATATCCGCGCTTCCCTCTGCTACCATACAAATCTTTATAGAGCTTCCGCTGCTTACCAATTCAACGGTTCCATGTTCTTTTTCAAGTGTTTCGATAAAAGATTTCGTTTCATCGCTGCAATGCGAGCGGGATGCCACAATGCGATAAGGACGATTTTCGTCCAACTGTGGTAAACGAACCGCATCCGCCATATTGGCGATCGCGTAATTTATCGGATCTTTTTCAGGAATTTCCATCTTGAACGAACCTGTTTCTTTTGATCCGAAATAAAGAATTCGTTTTACCGGAAGATAAATCACACCCAACTGTGGGATCCCTTCAGTTACCAATGCGATGTTTACGGTAAATTCGCCATTCTTTTTAATGAATTCTTTTGTACCATCCAGCGGATCTACGATCCACAAGCTATTCCAATCCTTACGCTCTTCATAAGATAAAAGTTTTCCCTCTTCGCTAAGAACCGGAATATCTGTTTGTTCCAGGTAGCGCATAATGATTTCATTACTTTTTTTATCTGCGATAGTAAGTGGTGAATTGTCGCTTTTACGTTCAATCCCGAAGTCACTGTTCGGATCTGTATAGATAGTCATGATTCCTTCGCCCGCTTCGATAGCGGCGCGAATAGCCAGATCTAATATTTTAGTCATAGATATATGAATTCAAAATAAAGTGCAAAGTTAAAAGAAGCGTTTGTTCCTGCACACAAAAACGCTGGTTGTTTTATGATTTTATTTGTTCCTTATTACCTATTCACAGAAAAAAAGCCTTTTTATCAAAAGGCTTCTGTCATATTGAAATAGAATAATGTTTGTTTATCTACCGGACTCCGGCCTACATCCAAACGGAAATTCATTCTTGGTTGCAGTTCGATTCTTAATCCTACTCCGTAATTCGGCAACACTCCTTCATACTTTACCGGGTTCGATCCTAAAAAACCTACGCCACCCCAAGCGGCAAATCCGAATCGGCTGAAGAATCTGCGGCTTTTTGTTTCATTTCCGAAATTAAACATATGGCGGTATTCGGCCAATCCGATTAAAGTAGACTTGTCGCGGTATTGACCCATATAATAACCTCGCAGGTCAAACGGGCTTCCAATCAGGGGGTAGCGAGTGAATGGCACATCTCCGAATACATTTTTACTGATTACGTTCCATGCAAGTACACGTCTTTCGCCGAGCATGGGCAATTTCAGATACTGGCGGTAATCTAATGTAAGCGAGCCGAAATTATGATCTCCTCCAAACGATTTTGAATAATAAGAGGCTTTCATCTCGAAATATACTCCTTGATAAGCATTTGCAGCAACATCACGTGTATCATACGAAGCGATGATTCCCAATCCACTGCTTAATGTTTTTAATCCCGTTGAATCACCCCCTTGTTTTAGATATAACGGATCTTCTAATACGTATTTGCCCGGATCCGATATTTTTTCGGAAATAAAATCGTACATGGGGCCAATAAAAAAATGAGTTTGCGGGATGCGAAACATGAAAATCGGGTTAACCTGTACCGCACTAGCCGTAAACTGAGTGTATTCCGGCCCTCGTTCTATTGATTTATTGGTTTTATATCCTACACCATAATAGTTGTCATTGGTGTTTTTGTAGAGAAATGTACCGAAAAGCCGCATTTTATCTTCTTTGAAAAAAATCTGAGGCTTTACCATTACGTTAATGCCTAGTGGCTTGGCGAATGTAAGACCAAAAGAAAGCGGCATTACGCTACGTTGTAGTGTTGTATCGGATGGATTTGTGTTGAATGTAAATAAAGCGGATCCGCCCACTAAGAAACCAAAATCGGGAGTATAGCCGGGACCACCCAGAATACTGAATCGTAGATTTTTATTGGGTTTCGTCGCGATCGAATCGTTTTTTTTAGTTGTTTCCGCCATGGCTCCCGTCAGTATCAACGTACTAAAAATAACGTATAGGCCTATTTTTTTCTTCATTGGGTAATCGTCAGTTATTATCGGATACATTCTGTCTGAATGTTAGAAAACTCCATTTTCTAGTGCAAATTAACACGATATCTTCCGAATTGCAGTCAATTATATATCAATATTCGTTAATAATAGAGTCATTCGACCTAAATTGCATTTTTTAAGAGTTGAAAAAAGATTAATACATAGCAATAAATACTCAATTATTCAAATCGAATTAAAAAAAAAGCATCTTTTAATTTGGAATAATTATATTTAGACCTATGAATGTTGAATAAAGTGTAAATATCAATTCTTGAATAAATGTTTAAAACAGTATCTTTTTTAAATGATAATACATTGGTTATCATTGTTTTATTGTTGTTTTGTGGTCGATAAAAATTTACAAAATCTTTTTTATTTATAAATATATTGTATAATGCTAAAAAAATGTTTACATAGATTTGGTGGTAATAATTTACTATGCTATATTTGATATATCAATGAATTTTAAAATATCTGGTTTCTATGTTTTTATTGTTAACCGCTAAATTCTTTACAAATGTCAAATGGAACATTGCAACAGCAATTACTGGGTCTGCAAGACCGGCTATTTAGCTTTGCGCTGAGTATGACCGAAAACCGGGAAGATGCGAAAGATCTTCTTCAGGAAACGACCCTTCGTGTTCTGGATAATCAGGACAAATTCGTAGCGGATACGAATTTTAAGGCATGGGTATTTACGCTGATGCGTAATATTTTTATCAACAATTACCGCAAACTGGTGCGTGAGCAGCGTTTTGTGAGTCCGTCGGATGAACTGTATCAATTAAACATTCCAGCTGATTCAGGTTATTCGTCTCCCGAAAGTGTTTTGTCTATCGGGGAAATGAATGATGCGGTCAAGCACTTGGAGGAAGAGATTCGTGCTCCGTTCCTGATGCATGTGTTGGGATTTAAATATTATGAGATTGCGGAAAAACTGCAAATACCTATTGGTACGGTTAAAAGCAGAATTTTTCTTGCGCGCAAACAGTTAATGGTGAAATTGAAGGAATACAATGAAGCATAAATACCGCAAAGACTATAGAATAACTTGAAACCATAAGAGGCTTTTCCGTGAGGAAAGGCCTTTTTTTTGTAAGGGCGGCTCTCTTTTTAGTGTGTAGTAGGTTACAGTATAATATTTGTAAAGCGGAAATGTCAATTTTTTGTGTTCTGTGTTCTTTTAATTTAATACTGTTTCTTTTGTTCTGGCTTATTGTGATTCGGCATTGCACTCTTAAGGGGCGGGAGTGTGCTTTAAGAGGAATGTTTGTGCGACGAGAGGGATTCGTTGAGAAACAATCAATGATTTAAAAAGAGATAAGAGTGGATGTTACTTTTTGTTTTGGCATCAAAAATAATATCCGAGGTTGAAATAAACGCCCACCTCTTTTGTCCAGTTTGAATAGGTTATTTCTCCACTGATGGGGCCGATCGGTGAGTTGTAGCTATATTTTGCACCAGCCGACCATATATTGCTTCCCTCTACGATTGTGGCTATTTTAGGGGCATCTTTGCCGAAGCAACCAAGCAGGAATAAATAATGCTTTTTCTGTAGTTGATAGCGTAAGGCTAGTTTGCCGGTGACTACTACGTTGTCGAATAGCTGGATATTCCGGATTCCCGGAAATGCAATTTGCTGTGGAAGATAGCGCCCGTTTATATCTCCTCCCATGTAGTTGAGGTAAATGGCGGGGATTTCATCGCCCCATACCAATCGTCCACTCAGATGAGGTAAGAGGGCGAATCTTTTTCCGAGATCAATCACTGTTTCAAAATTAAATTCGATCGAGCCGACAGGTGATTTACCATGATATCCTATGAAGTTGTCGGTGATCAGTTTTGCTTTGGCGAATCCCATCCATCCGTAAGTGGGGTAATACCGGTTGTCGTAACTGGCTATGTTTAACAGCAGGAAGTAGTTGACGAACGAGCCTGGGTGTTTTGGCATCGGGTTGTTTTGTGTGTAGTATACTTCATTTGTGTAACCGAAGTAATCCCATTCGAGTCCGGTTTGCAGTTCGACGTTGCGGAATGCGCCTATATATTTTATTTCACCGGTTTGCCAAAGGAAATTGAGGTTGTCGATTCTTTTCTTATGCTGGTAAAGGTTGAAATTGTGGTAACCGATGAGGTAAGTAACTCCGATTTTATTCAGTGGTCCGGGGCCCCATTTGTATTCTAACGAAAGATAGGGGTTTTTGTCGAGCTTGGCAGTGGCGGCCAGTTCGGATCCTTTCATGAATTTTTGAGAGATGGTTGTATTGAGCAATATGGAGGCCATGCTCTCGGTGTCGAATCTGAAGCCTATGTTGACTTGGCTCAGGGCTTTTTTCTTCAAAACGAAGGTGAGGATGCCCGGTGTTTGGGGCGATACCCGGTAGGTAACGCTCGAGAATAGGTCGAGGCCGTCGAGGTTGGCAATTGCTTTGTTGATATCCTGTACGGTGATGATGCTGGCTTCCTTTATTTGTATTTTTTTTCGGAACCAATGGGCGTCTTTTTCTGGTACGCCTTCAAACCGAATCTTGTTGATTAGTAAAGAATCATTCGGATTCCAAATTGCGGTTTGGGTTTCTGTGAATAAGGTATCGGGAGTGGTGTCGTTGTAGATCTGTTTTTTCAATGCCAGCAATTCGGGCATGTGTTGGCGAGCAACTTCAATGCCTCTTTGATATAATGAATCTACGGCTTCTTTGTTAAAGCTGAGGGTATTGAATCCGTCTAGGTCGGGCTGCAGGCATAGATCGAGAGCAGCGTAATTTTTCTCATATTCGGCTTTCCCCATCATATCTACCAATTTATTCACCATTCCGTTAAAAGTGGTAAGTTCGTCATTGGTTGGAGGAGGGGTAGCGAGGTTTATACCAATCGTAATATCAGCGCCCATCTCTTTGACAACATTCGTCGGGAGATTATTGAGTACGCCACCGTCAACCAATACCATATCATCAAGAAGAACAGGGGCGAAAAGACCCGGAATCGACATGCTGGCTCGCATCGCCAGGGGTAAGGATCCGGACGAAAGTACGAGTGATCTTCCTTGGCTCATATCTGTGGCTACACAAGAAAAGGGGATGGGGAGGTCGAGGAAGTTTTTCGTGTCATGGTAGCCGATCGTTAAATCAGAAAACAAGTTCAGGATATTTTGTCCGCTGATGATGCCGGCAGGCAGCTTGATTTGTTTTTCAAGCGGTATGCTAAGGGCGTATTTCCACTCTCGTTCTTTGGTTCGGTAAAATAGTTTGTTCTGAGGCATCTGATCGGTTAGTAATGCGTTCCATTTTAACGTATGCATCAGGCTGTCAATTTGGTCGGCATTGTGGCCGGTAGCGTAAAAAGCTCCGACAATAGCTCCGATGCTGGTGCCGGCAATGTAGTCGATCGGCATTCCAATCTCTTCGAGTACTTTTAGTACACCTACGTGGGCGGCTCCTTTTGCGCCTCCGCCTCCTAATACCAATCCTACTTTTTTACGCTCGGCATGTAAGGGTATTGAAAGCAATAAGAGAATTAAAATCGAAAAAGTCAGTCGCTTCATAGTTTTGTTGGTTAGATCGTGTTACATTCCGACAGATAAACAAACAATTTTTCAAAAAGGTTTGTTGCCAAATCATATATGTATGTAAAATCAGGAGAAGCGACGGGAGAGGTGAGCGGATAGGGTATAACAAAAAAAGCAGCCCTATTGGACTGCTTTCTGCGGTATGGACGGGACTCGAACCCGCGACCCCCTGCGTGACAGGCAGG